>NZ_MAYS01000529.1 GCF_001756855.1 Candidatus Erwinia dacicola
GGCATGCCTCGCCCCTACTTTCGACGGTGAAAACATTAAGCTGCTTGTTACACATAATAATTCAGGCTGAAGGTGCACTTATAAAGTGCTCCTCCCAATGACGCCTTATATTCATAAATTTTCTAAAACTGGCTGATGAAGGCGGTGAACCGTGGCGCGTGATCAGCTTTCCGATGGAGGCCGAAGAAGTAGAAATCCATGAACTGAATAGTAAAAAATACCATTTGCGGGATCCGGGGGACTTGCTGTTCCCCGAGCGTATGCCACTGTCGTTTGTGGAGAAATGCAAACAACGCGGCAGTTTGGTTTGGAATGCGTTGTATCAGCAGCGGCCCACCGCTAAAGGCGGTGGTTTACCGAAGCCCGACTGGTTCGGTGAATACAAAGTGCTGCCAAAGCTACGCTGGTAGGCTATTTACGTTGATACTGCTCAGAAGACCAAAGAGGCCAATAACTTTTCTGTGTTTGAACATTGGGGCTTGGGGGAAGACGGTCGCCTGTATCTGATTGATTTGATACGGGGGAAGTGGGAAGCTGACGAACTGAAACACCAGGCGGTGGCCTTCTGGAATAAGTGCAAGCCGCTGAAGGATCAGGGGCCGCTGGTTTCTATGAAAATTGAGGATAAGGTTAGCGGCACCAGCTTGATCCAGAGTATCAGTCGTGCGGCGCTATGCCCTGTAATAGCGGTTCAGCGTGATAAAGATAAATTTACCCGATTGATGGATATTCAAGGCTACATCGAGTCCGGTTATGTCTATCTGCCCGCCGAAGCGGTATGGGTGAGCGACTTCCTGACGGAGATGGAAGGTATCACAGCGGCGTTTAATACCCACGATGACCAGCTTGATCCAATGATGGATGCGATAGCCGACATGAAGGGCGGTAACCTTGATATTTGGGAACAATTAGGAAAATAGAATGGGCAAATGGCGTAACACACCAAAAACGCAGCCGACGCGTACAAAGGATTCGTTCGCCAATTTCGAGGCGCGTGTCGGCATTGGCACCAACAACTAGGCGACAGCCGGGCATTACATGTTCGATTTCGTCAGTCGGAACCGGATCCAGATGGAGGCAGCGTATCGCTCCTCGGGGATTGTCGGTGTGGCGGTGGATGTCGTGGCCGAAGACATGACCCGCGAGGGTATTGTAGTGGCACACTGATACTGGCCACCTGATCGGAAGGTGATATTCTCACCTTCCCAACACCACAGGTGACCCAATGGCTAAACATTTCACGCCAGAATTTAAGCTCGAAGCAGCGAAGTTAGTTGTCGACCACGGCTTATACCTACGTTAAGGCCGCAGAGGCAGTTAACGTAAGCCATTCGGCTATTCCCCGTTAGGTGAATAAGCTGCGACTTGAGCGCCAGGAGAAAACGCCCGCCGGGCTTCCTCTGACGCCAGAACAGCTCGAGCTGCGTGAGGCGAGGAAGAAAATACAACGCCTTGAAATGGAGAACGAAAT
>NZ_MAYS01000530.1 GCF_001756855.1 Candidatus Erwinia dacicola
TCCATGTTTTTATCGGTACGTAGAGTATACCTTTCGGGTAATACCGTCACCTGTACCGTCGAAAAATGTGATGTAGAGTGAATAGATATGAGTAGATATAAACAAAAACCCTCTGCAATTACAGAGGGTTAAAGGTGAGATTGAATAGATATGATGAGCTATGAGCTAGCTATACATCATTCCCACTCGATCGTCGCCGGTGGCTTACCGGAGATATCGTAAACCACGCGCGAAATGCCATCGACTTCATTGATGATACGGTTGGAAATGTGGCCGAGGAAGTCGTACGGCAGGTGTGCCCAGTGCGCGGTCATAAAGTCGATAGTCTCGACGGCACGCAGGGAAACCACCCAGTGGTACTTACGACCATCGCCCATCACGCCTACGGAGCGCACCGGCAGGAACACGGTGAACGCCTGGCTCACCTTGTTGTACATGTCGGCTTTATGCAGCTCTTCGATGAAGATAGCATCGGCGCGACGCAGCAGGTCGCAGTACTCTTTCTTCACTTCGCCCAGCACACGTACGCCAAGGCCCGGGCCCGGGAACGGGTGACGGAACAGCATCGCGTGCGGCAGGCCGAGTTCCAGGCCGATTTTACGCACTTCGTCTTTAAACAGCTCACGCAGCGGCTCAACTAGCCCCATCTTCATCTCTTTCGGCAGACCACCGACGTTGTGGTGTGATTTGATCACGTGCGCTTTGCCGGTAGCAGAGGCGGCGGATTCAATCACGTCCGGGTAGATGGTGCCCTGTGCCAGCCACTTCACGTTTTCCAGCTGCAGCGCCTGCTCGTCGAACACTTCGACGAACACGCGACCGATGATCTTACGTTTCGCTTCCGGCTCGGCTTCGCCTGCCAGCGCGTCGAGGAAGCGTTTTTCACCTTCGACATGGATGATGTTCAGACCGAAGTGGTCGCCAAACATCTCCATGACCTGCTCTGCTTCGTTCAGGCGCAGCAGGCCGTTATCGACAAATACGCAGGTCAGACGGTCGCCAATCGCGCGGTGCAGCAGCATTGCGGTCACGGAGGAGTCGACGCCGCCGGACAGGCCGAGGATCACTTTGTCGTTACCGATCTGCTCGCGCAGCCGTTCAACGGCATCTTCGATGATTTTGGCTGGGGTCCACAGGGCTTCACACTGGCAGATATAGCGCACGAAGCGCTCCAGCAGGCGCAGACCCTGGCGGGTGTGGGTCACTTCCGGGTGGAACTGCACGCCGTAGAAACGCTTTTCTTCGTTGGCTATAATGGCAAACGGGCAGGTATCAGTGCTGGCAACGGTAACGAAGTCAGACGGGATCGCCGTCACTTTGTCGCCGTGGCTCATCCACACGTCCAGCAGCGGCTTTCCAGCAGCGCTGATGGCGTCTTCGATATCGCGGGTCAGCGCGCTCTGGGTTTTCACTTCCACCTGCACGTAACCAAATTCGCGCTCGCCGGAACCTTCCACTTTGCCGCCCAGCTGCTGTGCCATGGTCTGCATGCCGTAGCACACGCCCAGCACCGGCACACCGGCGTTAAACACATAGTCTGGCGCACGCGGGCTGCCATGCTCGGTGGTACTTTCTGGGCCGCCGGAAAGGATGATGCCGTTCGGGTTGAACCCGCGGATCTGCTCTTCGGTGACGTCCCACGCCCACAGTTCACAGTACACGCCTAGTTTACGCACGCGGCGCGCAACCAGCTGAGTATACTGTGAACCAAAATCAAGGATCAGTATGCGATGCTTATGAACATTTTCCGTCGTCATTACGCTATTCCAGGGCGATGTAGTACAAATTCGGGATTAGGTTTAAACGCCCGGCTAAAGAAGCCGGGTGGGCAATACGGGGTTGTTATGAACCCATACGGTAGTTCGGGGACTCTTTGGTGATGGTCACGTTGTGAACGTGACTCTCCTGAATCCCGGCACCGCTGATGCGAACGAATTCCGCTTTGGTGCGCAGGTCATAGATAGTAGCACAGCCGGTCAGGCCCATACAGGAACGCAGGCCGCCCATTTGCTGATGGGTGATAGCCTTCAGGAATCCTTTGTAAGCCACGCGGCCTTCTATACCTTCCGGCACTAGCTTGTCAGCGGCGTTATTGGTCTGGAAGTAGCGGTCTGAAGAGCCTTTAGACATCGCGCCCAGTGAACCCATGCCGCGATAGGACTTAAATGAACGACCTTGGTAGAGTTCGATTTCGCCCGGAGATTCGTCAGTACCTGCCAGCATCGAGCCAACCATCACCGCAGAAGCGCCTGCGGCGATAGCTTTGGCAATGTCGCCAGAGAAACGGATACCGCCATCGGCGATAACCGGAACACCAGTACCTTCCAGCGCGGCTACCGCGTCAGAAACGGCGGTGATCTGTGGTACACCCACGCCGGTCACGATGCGGGTGGTACAGATTGAGCCAGGACCAATACCGACTTTCACCGCGCTGACGCCCGCTTCCACCAGCGCCAGCGCGCCAGCGCCGGTTGCCACGTTACCGCCTACGATCTGCAGCTCAGGGTATTTTTCACGGGTGGCACGAATACGCTGCAGAACGCCTTCGGAGTGGCCGTGTGAGGAGTCGATCAGCAGCACGTCAACACCGGCTGCAACCAGCGCATCCACGCGCTCTTCGTTACCCGCACCGGCACCGACAGCGGCACCGACACGCAGGCGTCCGTGTTCGTCTTTACAGGCGTTAGGTTTACGTTCAGCTTTCTGGAAGTCTTTAACGGTGATCATGCCCAGCAGATGGAAGCTGTCGCCCACCACCAGTGCTTTTTCGACGCGTTTTTCGTGCATTTTGTGCAGTACCACTTCGCGCGCTTCACCCTCTTTCACCGTCACTAGGCGCTCTTTCGGCGTCATCACGGCAGAAACTGGCAGGCTCAGGTCGGTAACAAAGCGCACGTCACGTCCGGTGATAATACCCACCAGTTCGTTTTCGCCGTTCACTACCGGGTAGCCGGCAAAGCCGTTACGTTCGGTCAGTGCTTTCACTTCGCTCAGGGCAGTGGTCGGTAACACGGTCTGTGGGTCGGTGACCACGCCGCTTTCATGTTTCTTCACCTTGCGCACTTCTTCAGCCTGGCACTCGATGGACATGTTTTTGTGGATAAAGCCCAGACCACCTTCCTGCGCCAGTGCAATAGCCAGATCTGCTTCGGTCACGGTATCCATTGCAGCGGACAACATGGGAATGTTTAAACGGATAGTTTTGGTGAGCTGGGTGCTGAGGTCGGTCGTGTTTGGCAGTACAGTCGAGTGAGCAGGAACGAGCAGAACGTCGTCAAATGTCAGGGCTTCTTTAGCGATTCTTAGCATGGCAATATCTCAACCTCAGGGTAAATGAGAACTTGTAAAATATTGCCGCGGCACTATACAGGGCGTAATCGATTGCCTCCAGCATTATTTACGAAAACTCTTGCTCCCCCCGGTGAGCCATGTAGTATCGGTTAACTAACCCTCTGATTTAAAATTTGATCTTCATTACATGTCGCTACCGCCAACCGCCAATATTTTTACCGTCAGCCGTCTGAACAGTATAGTGCGCAAGCTGCTGGAGATGGAAATGGGCCAGGTCTGGCTGAGCGCGGAAATCTCGAATTTCTCTCAGCCCTCTTCCGGCCACTGGTACTTCACCTTGAAGGATGAAGGTGCCCAAGTGCGCTGCGCGATGTTTCGCAACAGCAACCGCCTCGTCACCTTCCACCCACAAAACGGTCAGCAGATACTGGTGCATGCCACCATCACGCTGTATGAACCGCGCGGCGATTACCAGCTGATTGCCGAGAGCATGCAGCCGGCTGGCGATGGCCTGTTACAGCAGCAGTTCGAGCAGCTGAAGCAGCGCCTGATGGCCGAAGGTCTGTTTGAGCAAGACCACAAACAGCCACAGCCGGACCCGGCGCGTCAGGTCGGGGTGATCACCTCCGCCAGCGGAGCCGCGCTACACGACGTCCTGCGCGTGCTACAGCGACGCGATCCGTCACTGCCGGTAGTAATCTACCCGACTCAGGTACAGGGCGCAGAAGCGCCCTCAGGCATCGTCAGAGCCATTGAGCTGGCGAATGCGCGCAATGAGTGTGATGTCCTGATTGTCGGGCGCGGCGGCGGCTCGCTGGAAGATTTGTGGAGCTTTAACGACGAACGCGTGGCTCGGGCAATTTTTGCCAGCCGCATTCCGATCGTCAGCGCCGTTGGCCATGAAACCGACGTCACCATTGCCGATTTCGTCGCTGACCTGCGCGCGCCGACCCCTTCCGCCGCGGCAGAGCTGGTCAGCCGCAATCAGATTGAGCTGCTACGCCTGCTGCAATCCCAGCAGCAGCTCATGGAAATGGCGATGGATTACTACCTCGCACAGCAGCAGCGCACCTTGACACGCCTGCAGCATCGCCTGCAGCAGCAGCATCCGCAGCTGCGCCTAGCACGCCAGCAGACGGCGCAGCTGCGAATGCAGCGCCGTCTGGATGACGCCGTGCAGCAGCTGCTGCGCCAAGCGACACGCCAGCAGGAGCAGATCGGCGAGCGCCTGAACGCCATCCGCCCGGAGATGCGTATTGAGCGCGCCAGCCAGCAATTGCAGCAGTGGCACTACCGCCTGCAGCAGGCGATGCAGCAGCAGCTTAACGGCAATAAACAGCGCTTTGGCAACCTTGCCGCGCAGCTGGAGGGCGTCAGCCCGCTGGCGACACTGGCACGCGGTTTCAGCGTCACCACCGCGGCCGACGGCCAAGTGATCAAAAAAACTAAACAGCTGCACCCCGGCGACATGCTGAAAACCCGTCTTGACGATGGCTGGGTAAAGAGTGAAGTCACCGCGATTACTTCGGTGAAAAAAGCGCGTAAGCACAGCGTTTCCTGATTTCGCTTGGCTAATCCCTGACGACACATCTCAGCGGTGGTTTATTTAGCCAGCAACCAGCTGTTCGATCTCCGCGAAAGTTTGTTGCGGAGATCAGGATGTACTACTTACCTGTTTTCGGTGATTTGTAGCTGATAGGGCCACCTTGGCTGCCCACTGGCAGACGAGCTTTCTACACTTCTTTACCGGTTGAGGTATCGAAGGCGCGCAGGTAGTAATCCTGAGTCCCTGCGATGAACACCAGGCCACCCTGCGTTGCCAGCGTGCCTCCCAGCGTCGGCATACCAACCGGCATTGGCGCACGCATTTTGATACCAAATGAACGTAGCGCCCTTA
>NZ_MAYS01000531.1 GCF_001756855.1 Candidatus Erwinia dacicola
CTTGACGGACTCGACCTCAGCCTGACAGTCAATACTGTCTGGATGATACGCTTACAAGAGAACAGCAGCCCGCGTTAAAGATCGCCCAATAGCCAGCCAATCGCCACCGGCAGACACAGCACCAGCGTCTATCTTAGGACATAGTTTACGTCAGGGGGATAGATGATTTTCCTCTATATGCGCTGCACCAAATAAAAAAGGCGCGACAGGGATGTCGCGCCGTGATTTCAGAGCCGGTTAGCGTGTGCCGTAAACGACGATAGTCTTACCGTGTGCAGAGATCAGGTTCTGATCTTCCAGCATTTTCAGAATACGACCAACGGTCTCACGAGAGCAGCCGACAATCTGGCCGATCTCCTGGCGGGTGATCTTAATCTGCATGCCATCCGGGTGGGTCATGGCATCCGGCTGTTTAGCCAAATTCAGCAGCGTCTGAGCAATACGGCCCGTCACGTCGAGGAAAGCTAAGTTGCCCACTTTCTCTGACGTCATCTGTAGGCGACGCGCCATCTGTGATGAGAGGCGCATCAGGATGTCAGGATTCACCTGAATCAGCTGACGGAATTTTTTATATGAGATCTCAGCCACTTCACAGGCGCTCTTCGCACGTACCCACGCGCTACGCTCCTGCCCCTCTTCAAAGAGTCCCAGTTCACCGATGAAATCACCCTGATTGAGGTAAGAGAGGATCATCTCTTTGCCTTCTTCATCCTTGATCAGCACCGCTACCGCGCCTTTGACGATGTAGTAAAGGGTTTCCGCTTTTTCACCTTGATGGATCAGCATGCTTTTGGATGGATATTTGTGAATATGGCAATGTGACAGGAACCATTCGAGAGTCTGGTCTGTTTGCGGTTTGTCGAGAACCATTCGCTATTATCCTCTGTTGTAATCGATCCTAATGTCACCCGTCATATTGCAATGCTAAGGGTGCACAGGGGGGTATTCCCTGTCAGGCGTAGAAATATTCAAACGTTCCCATAGTAAAATTTCCGGGCCTCTGATCAGAGCTTGGCTCGTTTTGTTGTCCCGTATTTCTCGTGCATCGAAGTGCCGATGAGATATTACAGCTTTGTTTGTAGCACAGCTTGCACGCACTGTCTTCTGTTGTCTCGCTTCAGCATAGTGGGGAAAAGGGTACTGTTGCAAAGATATT
>NZ_MAYS01000532.1 GCF_001756855.1 Candidatus Erwinia dacicola
TACAGATAAGCCCAGCGTCCGTTGACCTTCACGTAGGTTTCATCGAGATGCCATGAGCCAAAACCGGAAGGTTGACGCCAGTACCAGCGCCGCCGCTTTTCCATCTCAGGTGCAGAACGCTGAACCCATCGATAAATCGTGGTGTGATCAACATTTACCCCTCGCTCAGCCAGCATCTCCTGCAGCTCACGATAACTGATGCCATATTTGCAGTACCAGCGGACGGCCCACAGGATAATATGACGCTCAAAATGTCGACCTTTAAATGGGTTCATGTGCTGCTCCTTCAACTAAACAGTGGCATCAGTTTACCATCGCCAGATCTTTGCAACAGTGCCGTTTTGGCAACACCTACAAGAATGCAGCCGCTGTTTACGCTGCTGTCCGCTCACTCTGCTGAGGTGGACTTCAAACTGCTCACAATGCCTGGACGGGTTGTGCCCTGACTTCCGGTGCGGACCAGGAAGCGCTACGTCACTTGCTCTGGCGCGTAGCAAAAGACAAGTGACGCTGCTGTAAAAGCCGCGCAAACCCGCTCACCTCGGGCACTGAGAGGTTTTCACGAAAAGTGTTACGGCGTGATAGGCAAATTCAAAGGTAAACCAACAGAGATTTCACCAACAATCCGCCCCTTTCGGGCAACATTTCAAACAGGAGGTAAAACGACTCGGTATTGAGGCGATGCTCGCTAAAACGAGCATGTGGTAGCAGCCTGACGCAAGTCAGCCCGGCGTATGCCGCGAACAGGACGAACTCCTGGGGTGCTATGCAAGAACTAAACACATCGTCGCTCCGATGCACAGATACCAGTCACGAGGCTTAAAGCCCAAACTCAAACCGCGCCATCGGAGCAGGATGTTATTTGTAGTTGTAGTGAGTCGGTTATCCACGAACTCCCCGGTCGGCATGACGCGCCTTGCGTCGCGCCACCGCTCCCGCTTGCCCGCCCCCCTTGATGATGGCGGGCGGCACTGGCTTTGCCTCGGGGGATTTGTGGATAACCGGTTGCCAGAAAGGGGGTCTATGTCTAAATTGTCAAAAGATATGGTTACGCTGGCCCGTCAGTCGGGAGGGAGCTTCAAGACAGTTGCTGACCGAATGAAAATGGCTGATCGCATCGCCGCGCAGTTGCTGGCGATGAATATCCAAATCAGACAGGCCAGGAATATCAAACCGAAACATGTGGTGATGTACAAAGACCAGCGGTTGGCTCAAGGAATATCCAAACGAACTATTCAAAATGAGATCACAACAATACGAACCATCTTGGCGACGTGTGGCAAGACGATCATGGCCCAGTCCGATTCCATCAGCAACAAGACGCTGGGGATCGGGGGGGCAAGCCGTTCGGGCACAAAACAGGCCATATCGGATACGACTTTCAGCGCGGCAGTCCAGTATGCTATGAAAGAGCATGCTGGTGTTGCCTGTAGTGGTCAACTAATACTGGCCACAGCATTAGACTGTAAGTAGTACAGCCGCTCAGATTCGTTGGGCGTTAGACTGCCGTTATACCAGTGGGGCCTGATAGCGCTGTAATATCCCGTTATATAGCGGATTATCGCGCCCTGGGCTTCGCTGAAGCTGTTATAGCCCTTCGTCGGCACCCATTCGGTCTTC
>NZ_MAYS01000533.1 GCF_001756855.1 Candidatus Erwinia dacicola
CTGCACCAGCGCGTCAACCTTACGGGTGGAGACGCCGTTTATCCACGCTTCCTGGATGACCGCGTTCAGTGCTTTCTCCGACAGCCTGCGGGCCTCAAGGAAGGACGGGAAGTACGAGCCTTCACGCAGCTTCGGTATACGCAGGTCCAGGGTACCGAGGCGGGTGTGGTACTGACGGTCACGGTAGCCGTTACGGTAGGTCTCCCGCTCGTCACTGCGCTCATGAGGCTCTGCGTTGATGCGCTGAGTGACATCGGCCTCCATGATGCGGTTGAGCATAAATTCGGTGAGTTCACGCAGAAAGTCCTCGCCGCCGAGTTGCATCAGGGTGTTGCTGAATGTCATGCTGTTGTCGGCCATCGGTTGACTCCTTCTGAGATAATTGTCTAATTAACCATTACCTTACCGGATAAGCCAATGGCTCTCACCATCCTTCCAAATTTACACCACGTCCTAAGACTCTACCCGTTCAGCCTAATGCAGCGGGTAAAAAACGCAGTGAGATCCGTCTGCCTAGCTTGAAGAAGGATATTGAGGTGTTTAAATACACCCTGAGTCACATATTTGCAGCGCCATCAGATAATGCGGGCGTTACAGGGACAAGACCAAGCTCTGGCAGCGCTGAGCTAAAAAGAAAAAGCCACCGCGTACGGTGGCTTTTTTATGTCTGATGGTGTTAGTCAGAGGGGGAATCTTAAACCGCCAGCTCGCTCACTAGGAAATCAACAATTTCATTGGTTTTGAACATACGCTTCTCACCTTCACGGCGTGATTTGTATTCTACTTCTTCACTATCGAGATTACGATCGCCGATGACGATGGTGTGCGGTACGCCAATCAGTTCCATATCGGCAAACATCACGCCTGGACGCTCTTTACGGTCATCCAGAATCACATCAATGCCTTTAGCACGCAGCGTGCTGTAGAGCTCTTCCGCTAACTTTTTAACGCGTAATGACTTTTGCATGTTCATTGGCAGGATAGCCACCTGGAAAGGTGCCAGCGTCGGGGACCAGATGATGCCGCGTTCGTCGTGATTCTGCTCAATGGCAGCGGCAACGATACGGGTGATACCAATACCGTAGCAGCACATGGTCATAGTCTGGTTATGGCCATCTTCACCCTGCACCGAGACTTTCATCGCTTCGGAATACTTGGTACCCAGCTGGAAGATATGGCCCACTTCGATGCCGCGTTTGATCAGCAGCGTGCCTTTTCCGTCCGGGCTGGCATCGCCTTCAACCACGTTACGCAGATCGGCCACGCGCGGTAATGGCAGATCGCGTTCCCAGTTGATGCCTTTCAAGTGCTGATCGTCAATATTGGCACCCGCGCTGAAGTCGCTCATTGCCGCAACGGTGCGGTCCGCAACGATAGGCATATTCAAACCGACTGGGCCGAGTGATCCCGGGCCTGCGTTGACCAGCGTACGGGTCTCTTCTTCCGTCGCGAAAGTCAGCGGCGAGTCAACGATATCAATCTTCTCTGCTTTGATTTCATTTAGCTCGTGGTCGCCGCGCAGCAGCAGGGCAACCAGCGTATGACCGCTCTCTTTGGTGGCTTTCACCATCAGCGTTTTCACTGTTTTTTCGACCGGCAGATTAAACTGCTCAACCAGCTCAGCGATGGTTTTGGCGTTCGGCGTAGCGAACTGCGTCATCTTCTGAGTCGCAGCAGCGCGGCCAGCAGCAGGAGCAACAGCCTCCGCTTTTTCCATATTTGCCGCGTAGTCTGACTCGGTAGAAAACACCACATCATCTTCACCGCTCTGTGCCAGCACCTGGAACTCGTGCGAAGCGCTGCCGCCGATCAAACCGGTGTCGGCATCCACCGCGCGGAAGTTCAGACCCATACGGGTGAAAATCTGGCTGTAGGCGCGGTACATTGCGTCGTAGGTTTCCTGCAGCGATTCCTGAGTGGTGTGGAACGAGTAGGCATCCTTCATGATGAATTCACGTGAACGCATCACGCCAAAGCGCGGGCGCACTTCATCACGGAATTTAGTCTGGATCTGGAACAGGTTCAGCGGCAGCTGCTTATAAGAACTCAGCTCGTTGCGAATCAGATCGGTAATCACCTCTTCGTGCGTTGGGCCGAGAACAAACGAGCGCTCGCCGCGATCAACAAAACGCAGCAGCTCCGGGCCGTACTGCTCCCAGCGTCCACTCTCCTGCCACAAATCCGCAGGCTGCACCACCGGCATGGAAATCTCAATCGCACCGGCGTTATTCATCTCTTCACGCACGATATTTTCAACTTTTTTCAGCACGCGCACACCCGTCGGCAGCCAGGTATACAGGCCGGAAGCCAGTTTACGGATCATCCCGGCGCGCAGCATCAGCTGGTGGCTGATCACTTCAGCGTTGGCAGGTGTCTCCTTAAGAGTGGAAAGCAAATATTGAGTAGTACGCATAAGTTAAGATTCCATATGAACGCAGAGAGCCAAAAAAACGTGGACGCTAGTGTACCAGCGCGACAGGTGACTCAAAAGATGCCGGGAGAAATTAACGTGGGTCGATGGCAACTACCTCGGTGCCGCTGAGCGTAACGCGTCAGCGCACGTTGAATTCCAGCAGTCAGGCGGGGTATTCACGATCGGGTTCTTCCCCTTTACGATAGGCCGGACGTGGGTCCTGCGCCAGCCACTGCTGAATAAAACGCTAAAAGGCGGATTCAAGTTTGAAGTGCAACGCTAAGCCGCCTGTTTTAGCTCTACAAAGACCACTGAAGGTTGCCGGAACCCAAGGCATTTCCGTGGCCTGCTATTCAGTGCTCCCTGGTACTTGCGGAGCTCGTCATCCGTCACTGCCGTCAGGTCAGTTCCTTTCGGGATAAACTGCCTCAACAACCCATTGGTGTTCTCCTTTAGCCCGCGCTGCCACGAGGCATATGGATGAGCGAAGTAGGTTTCCGCTTCCAACGCGTCAGCGACTTCCTTGTGCCGGGTAAACTCCCTGCCGTTGTCGAACGTGATTGTGTGACAGACGTCCTTATAGCCGCTCAGCATCGAGATAATAGCGGCGGCAACTTCGGCAGAGTCTTTAGAAAAAACCTTCTTCGTCAGATAAATACGGCTTTTACGTCCGACCAG
>NZ_MAYS01000534.1 GCF_001756855.1 Candidatus Erwinia dacicola
CGCCGACAAAAAAGACCGGCAAAATCACATCAATGGTATCGAGAATTTTTGGAACCAGGCGAAGCGCCACATGCGTAAATTTAACGGTATTCCGAAGGCACATTTCGAGCTGTATCTGAAGGAATGTGAGTGGCGATTTAACACTCCAAGTGCAAAACAGCAATTAACTATTTTAAAACAGATAGTTAAAGGTAAAATTTAAACCTTATCTAGGACAGCCCCTTATTTTATGTCATCGATTGCCATTTGTCATGCAGAAAGAGGAGCAGGGCGTGTATTTTGTCGTACAGAGACGCCCGTGAAGCCCGTGTTGCGGCGATCTGATTGTCATAAAAAATTCCGGTATACTTAATAACGCTCAGGATAACAGAATTTAGCCGGTGAGGTGTAGCTACACAGCACGCTAGGTCAGGCCGGTGAAGGAAAAAAATGACGGAAATAAAGCAGAAAGTGGACGTGACCATTGTCGGTGGCGGCATTGTGGGCGCAGCACTGGCTAGTGGCTTGGCGCAGCACGGTTTTCAGGTTGCAGTGCTGGAGCAGAAAACGCCGGCAGTGTTTGTAGCGGGGAGCGATCCGGATGTGCGTATTTCCTCTATCGGTGCTGCCTCCGCTGCGCTGCTAAAACAGCTTGATGTCTGGCCGGCGGTGCTGGCGATGCGCACAGTGCCTTACCGCAAGCTGGAAACTTGGGAGTGGCAGACCTCGGCGGTCAATTTTGATGCCGAGTCGTTTGGCCTGCCAGAACTGGGCTTCATGGTGGAAAACAGCGTGTTGCAGCAGGCACTGTGGCAGCGATTGCAGCAGCAGCCGGTTCAGCTGCTTTGCCCGGCATGCCTGCGCGATTTGCAAAGCAAAAACGGCGGCTGGCAGTTAACGCTGGATAACGGTGAGCAGCTGCACGCGCGGCTGGTGGTCGGCGCTGACGGAGCGAACTCTCAAGTCCGCCAGCTGGCCGGGATTGGTATACACGGCTGGAATTATGCTCAGTCGTGCATGTTGATCAACGTGCGCTGTGAGCTTGACGCGGGCGATACCACCTGGCAGCAGTTCACCCCGGATGGCCCGCGCGCATTCCTGCCGCTGTTTGATAGCTGGGCGTCGCTGGTGTGGTATGACAGCCCGGCACGCATCCGTCAGCTGCAGGCGATGAGCATGCCCCAGCTGAAAAAGGAGATTCAGGCACACTTCCCGCCGCGAGTGGGTAGAGTGACCCCGGTCGTCGCCGGTTCTTTCCCGCTGGTGCGCCGCCATGCCACGCGCTATGTGCTGCTTGGTCTGGCGCTGGTTGGCGATGCGGCTCACACCATTAATCCGCTGGCGGGGCAGGGGGTGAACCTCGGATATCGCGACGTTGATGCGCTGATTGAGGTGCTGAGTGAGTCGCGGCTGCGTGCGGAGGACTGGGCATCCGCAGCCGTATTACAGCGCTATCAGCGCAAACGCCTGAAGGACAACCTGCTGATGCAGAGCGGGATGGACATGTTCTATTCTGCATTCAGCAATCAGTCGGCCCCCCTGAAGGTGCTGCGTAACCTTGGATTGATTGTCGCGCAGCATTCGGGCGTGCTGAAGCGTCAGGCATTGAGGTATGCGTTAGGTTTGTAGCATCGGTAGGGTGGTGGGCTGAACGAAACAGAGAGTCAGCGATCTTTTCCGATCGGCCCTTTGTTTGTTAAGACGTAAAAAGGCCCGCGCAAGGAAGCCTTTTTACTTATTGGCTGGGGTGCAGGGATTCGAACCCCGGAATGCTGGTATCAGAAACCAGAGCCTTACCACTTGGCGACACCCCAATAAAATTGGTGGCTACTACGGGAATCGAACCTGTGACCCCAGCATTATGAGTGCTGTGCTCTAACCTACTGAGCTAAGTAGCCTGATTTTACTGCTTTACTGCTAATATATACTACCAAAAAATAGCTGGGGTACCTGGATTCGAACCAGGGAATGCCGGTATCAAAAACCGGTGCCTTACCGCTTGGCGATACCCCATCCGTGCGGACCGCGCTTGGAAATGGTGCGGGAGGCGAGACTTGAACTCGCACACCTTGCGGCGCCAGAACCTAAATCTGGTGCGTCTACCAGTTTCGCCACTCCCGCGCAAAAAAAAGATGGTGGCTACTACGGGAATCGAACCTGTAACCCCAGCATTATGTGAGTGCTGTGCTCTAACCCGCTGAACTAAGTAGCCATCTTTTTTCGCATAACCTTTTGCTGCGGAGCGCATTATGCGGAGTTGGTCCAAAAGCGTCAACAAGTTTTTTGCCGTTTTTTTTATCACAATCGTGTTGTTTACACGCCTTGTAACCATCATGCCGATAAAATCAACGAATTCTGATTCTAACAGACTCAGCGGGTAAATAAAAACGGGTCTAAGCGGCTCGTTTTAGCTTTTCAATCCATGACTTATTAGTAAGCGGACTGGTGCACGCCTACGGCTCGGCCAGACGGATCGTCCATGTTTCTGAACTCTTCGTCCCATTTAATCGCTTTAGCGGAAGAACAGGCCACTGACGGGCCACCCGGCACGCACTCTACCGCGCTGGTCAGCGGGAACAGCTCTTCAAAGATTTCACGGTACAAATACGCTTCTTTCGAGTTCGGTGTGTTGTACGGGAAGCGGAAGTTCGCGGTTTGCAGCTGCTGATCGCTTACTTGCTCTTTCGCCACTTCTTTCAGGGTATCAATCCAGCTGTAGCCAACGCCGTCAGAGAACTGCTCTTTCTGGCGCCATGCCACGCTCTCCGGCAGGTAGGATTCGAAGCATTCGCGCAGGATGTGTTTTTCCATTTTGCCGTTGCTACCGCACATTTTATCCTGCGGGTTGATGCGCATCGCGACATCAAGGAATTTCTTATCAAGGAACGGGACGCGGGTTTCAACACCCCAAGCAGACATCGCCTTGTTAGCGCGCGCGCAGTCAAACATATGCAGCGCGTGCAGCTTGCGCACGTTCTCTTCGTGGAACTCCTGGGCGTTCGGCGCTTTGTGGAAGTAAAGGTAGCCGCCAAACACTTCATCGGCACCTTCACCGGACAGCACCATCTTAATGCCCATGGCTTTAATCTTACGTGACATCAGGTACATCGGCGTGGAGGCCCGGATGGTGGTCACATCATAGGTTTCGATGTGATAGATCACATCGCGGATAGCATCCAGACCTTCCTGCACGGTGAAATGAATTTCGTGGTGCACGGTGCCGAGATATTCCGCTACCGCTTTTGCCGCTTTCAGATCGGGTGAGTCTTCCAGACCGACCGCGAAGGAGTGCAGCTGTGGCCACCAAGCCTCGCTCTTGTCCTGGTCTTCTACACGTTTGGCGGCAAAACGCTTGGTCACGGCCGAGATAATCGAAGAGTCCAGACCGCCGGACAGCAGCACGCCATAAGGCACGTCTGACATCAGGTGACTTTTTACTGACTCTTCCAGCGCACTTTTCAGCGCAGCGGCGTCAGTGACGTTGTTTTCTACCGCAGCGTAATCAAACCAGTCGCGCTGCCAGTAGCGGCGGATCTCACCGCTGGTGCTCGACAGGTAGCTGCCCGCCGGGAACTCTTTAATGCTGCGGCACACTGGCACCAGCGCTTTCATTTCTGAAGCGACATAGAGGTTGCCGTGCTCATCGTTACCCATATACAGCGGGATGATACCGATATGGTCACGACCAATTAGCCAAGTGTTTTTCACGCTGTCATACAGAATGAAAGCGAACATGCCTTCCAGATCGTCGAGGAAATCGATGCCTTTCTCCTGATATAGCGCGAGGATCACTTCGCAGTCAGACTCGGTTTGGAACTCATAGCGATCGCTCAGCTGAGCGCGCAGCGCCTGATGGTTGTAGATTTCACCGTTTACTGCAAGGACATGGGTATGTGCTGCGTTGTACAGCGGCTGTGCGCCGTTGTTAATGTCAACGATCGACAGGCGCTCATGGATGAAGATCGCTTTATCATCAGCATAGACACCGGACCAGTCCGGGCCACGGTGGCGCATCAGGCGAGAAAGCTCCAGCGCTTTCTTACGCAGTTCAACCGGATCACTTTTCAGATCGAGCACACCAAAAATAGAACACATAAACAGCTCCCTAACGACTTACATTGCGGTGGTGATATTGGTTTGAACGACAGTTACCGCGTGATGTATAAGAAAATGCGCTAACGCGGCAGGTGATGCAAGTAATTTAATCATTAGGTGAAAAATGAATTATGGTCATTTGTGGTGTATGGGGATTCAAGGAAGGTGGTGTAGTGGCACACTGATACTGGCCACCTGATCGGAAGGTGATATTCTCACCTTCCCAACACCACAGGTGACCCAATGGCTAAACATTTCACGCCAGAATTTAAGCTCGAAGCGGCGAAGTTAGTTGTCGACCACGGCTATACCTACGTTAAGGCCGCAGAGGCTGTCGCTACCGATGTAAAACTGGCCCACCTGCCGATGTAAATCTGACCCACCCAGGGT
>NZ_MAYS01000535.1 GCF_001756855.1 Candidatus Erwinia dacicola
GAAGATCAGTATTGTGAAGACTTTTACAAAGCCACAACTACTAGATCAGATAATGGTCGGTACGTCGTACGACTACCACTAAAACAACAATTTCCTAACACACTCGCCTTAGGTCACTCTCGCACCTCTGCAATACAGCAGTTTTAAAGTATGGAAAAAAACTTACTTAAAAAAGGTGAGCTTAAGCCAGAATACGATGGCGTGTTGGAAGAATACCTCCATTTAGACCACATGGAGGAAGTAAGCCCATGCGAAAAAATCATCAACGGCAAATACTACTCATTTTACTTGCCGCATCATGCAGTAGTAAAGCCAGACAAAAAAACAACTAAAGTAAGAGTTGTTTTTAATGCATCAAGATCCACTAGCTCGGGGAATTCCCTAAATGATATCCTATTTACGGGACCCACGCTCCAACCAGATTTAATGCTACTAATTTTAAATTGGCGTATATTCAAATACGTATTTAACGGAGACGTCGAAAAAATGTATAGACAAATAGTCGTACATAAAGACGATCAAGATTTTCAGCGAATTATTTTCCGAAAATCTCCCAATAGTCCACTACGCGACTATAAATTAAAAACAGTTACCTTTGGCGTCAACTGTGCTCCATATCTAGCCATTCGAACACTGCACGAATTGGCAGAAAACACCAAGTCAGAATTTCCTCTGGCAACCCAGGTGTTAAAAACACAAACGTATGTAGACGATATCCTGTCTGGAAGTCACAGTCTTCCACAAGCATACGAGTCACTAGCACAAGTGACACAAGCCCTCAAAACCGCAGGGTTTCCGTTAAAAAAGATAACGGCGAACCACCCTAATATCTTAAAGGACATACCTAAAGAAAATCTGTTGGACACTAATTTCCTTAAATTCGAAAAGGAAAGTACAACAAAAACTCTGGGGATCCAATGGAATGCGATATCTGACCAGTTTTCATACACTACAGAGTCAATATCAGCATTATCCGCCATAACAAAACGCCAAATTCTATCCTCTGTGGCAAAACTTTTCGACCCCGCAGGATGGCTTTCGCCAATTATGATACAAGAATTATGGTTAGATGGAACCGACTGGGACGAACAAGTAAAACCACTTCGTTTAGAAAAGTGGTCCCAGTTTGCGAGCAATCTAAATGATATCTCACAGATACAAATCCCACGATGGGTAAATTATGCCCCAGAGCACAAAGTCGAACTACACGGCTTCTGTGACGCTTCTGAAAAGGCATATTGCGCAACTATATATGTTCGCACACAAAGCGACACTGCGACCACAAGCCACTTACTAGTAGCAAAAGCAAAAGTG
>NZ_MAYS01000536.1 GCF_001756855.1 Candidatus Erwinia dacicola
TACGGGTGGAGACGCCGTTTGACAATTCCTTGAATGTAACGCGTTTTAGCGCTGGAGCGGTATAGCACGGACAGTTAAACTATCAGATGTAGAAAATAACTGCAGCTAGGGTCACCGGAATGGAACTGAAAGCAACATCGCTGGGCAAACATCTGGCACAACATCCTTATAACCGCGTGCGGCTGCTGAGCGCAGGCGTTGAGGTCAGCGGTGAAAAGCATGAATACCTGATCCCGTTTAACCAGCTGCTGTCGATCAAATGCAAACGCGGCTTGGTATGGGGCGAGCTAGAATTCACGCTGCCGGATGACAAAGTGGTGCGCCTGCACGGCACGGAATGGAGTGAAACCCAGCGCTTTTATCACTATCTCAATCAGGCCTGGCAGCAGTGGAGCACCGAGATGAGCGAGGTCTGCGCCGAGGTGCTCAGCGCACAGGAACAGCAGATCCGTCAGGCAGAACAGCAGGATAAATGGCTGAAACGCAGCAATATCGCCGCGGGGCAGCTGGCGATTCACAAAGCGTTTGCGGCGGTGCCTCTGTCCGTTGAGAGGCTAGACGAATTTGATAACTGCCGGGAAGTGTATCGCTACCTTCGCCAGTGGCTGAGCTATAACGATGCGCAGCGCGTGCAGCGCAATAACCAGTGGACCGAGCGAATGCTGGTGCAGCATGCTGATTTTTTCAACCAAGTGGAAACCTCTCCGCTCAACCCTTCGCAGGCCCGTGCCGTGGTCAATGGTGAAAATGCGGTGCTGGTGCTGGCGGGGGCCGGCAGCGGTAAAACCTCCGTGCTGGTAGCAAGAGCTGGCTGGCTGATGATGCGTAAGCAGGCCCGCGCGGGTCAAATCCTGCTGCTGGCGTTTGGCTGCAAAGCCGCAGAAGAGATGAACGACCGCATTCGCGCGCGTCTGCACAGCGAAGATATTCAGGCGTGCACCTTCCACTCGCTGGCGCTAAACATTATCCAGCAGGGCAGCAACAAAGCGCCGACCGTCAGCAAATTGGAAACCGATAACGCCACGCGGCAGTCGCTGTTAATTGACGTCTGGCGTCAGCAGTGCAGCGAGAAAAAAGCCCATGCTAATGGCTGGCGGCAGTGGCTGACCGAAGAGCTGGAGTGGGAGCTAGCAGAACGCAGTTTCTGGCAGGATGACCGCCTAGCGAAACGGCTGGCAAGCCGCCTTGAACGCTGGCTGGGGCTGATGCGTATGCACGGTGGGGCGCAGGCGTCGATGATCGACAGCGCCCCGCAAGGGGTGCGGGAGCTGTTCAGCAAGCGGGTAAAATTAATGGCGCCGCTGATGAAGGCGTGGAAAAGCGCTCTGAAAGAGGAAGGGGCGGTCGATTTCGCCGGGCTGATCCACCAAGCAGTCAATATTCTCGATAAAGGGCGTTTTATCAGCCCGTGGAAGCATATTCTGGTCGACGAATTTCAGGATATCTCCCCCCAGCGAGCGGCACTGCTGGCGGCTCTGCGTCGGCAGAATAAACAGACCACGCTATTTGCCGTGGGGGATGACTGGCAGGCAATTTATCGTTTCAGCGGGGCAGAGATGACCCTGACCACCGCCTTCCACCACCACTTCGGCGAAGGCGCCCGCTGCGTGCTGGATACCACCTATCGCTTCAATGAGCGCATTGGTGAAATCGCCAATGGCTTTGTCCAGAGCAATCCGCACCAGCTGAAGAAACCTCTTAATAGCCTGAGCAAAGGCAATAAAAAAGCCGTATCGCTGCTGCCACAAACGCAGCTGGAAGCGCTACTGAACAAAATGAGCGGCTATGCCAAAGCGGATGAGCGCATCCTAGTGCTGGCGCGTTACCACTATCTGCGCCCGGAAGAGCTGGAAAAAGCGGGCACCCGCTGGCCGAAACTTAACATCGATTTTATGACTATTCATGCCAGCAAAGGTCAGCAGGCTGATTATGTCATTTTGCTGGGGCTGGAAGAGGGGAAAGAGGGCTTGCCGGCCGCGGCTAGAGAATCGGTCATGGAAGACGCGCTGTTGCCCGCCGCGGAAGATTTCCCCGATGCGGAGGAGCGCAGGTTGGCCTATGTGGCGATGACGCGGGCGAAACAGCAGGTCTGGCTACTGTTCGATCGGGAAAATCCGTCGGTGTTTGTGGCTGAGCTGAGCCGTCAGGGTGTGCCGGTGCTGCGCAAGCCCTGATCAAATAGCCGCGCCGGAGTTATTTCAGGCGCTGCTGCAGATAACGTTCGTTCCGGGATCAGGATCTCCACTGGCTAGGCAAAAAGCGGCGAGTGGATAATAAAATTAGCGGTGGCACGGTTAGTTGCGACTAGGATATTTCACATGGTTACTAGGCGCAGCAGCCCTTTCACATCAGGATCGTGCGGCACCGCATTGAGCGTGGCCCAGAAGAAGATCGGTACATCAATCTTCCCTTCAGAAATCAACGCCCCGGCCTGCTGATCGCCGCCCATCGAGCCGCTCAGCATCGCCGTGACCGGCTGGCCGGTCGCGCGCTGCACCAGATTGCCGGTAGTACCGGTGGCGTACAGCGTGTGGTGCTGCAGCTGATCTTTATGCTTTATGGGTTTCCCCACCCACTGCATCAGGGAATTTTTACAGTGGTCATGAGCCACCAGCGCAATATGTTTTTGCGGCTGGATAGTACGGTTGTCTGATCTAATCAGGTATCCTAGTTGGATGGAACGGGCAAAATCGGGTTAACAGAGGGCTGAGTGTAGCCCCGAGAATAATCTGCGATCAACTGGTATGCAGGGCTTTCATCAGCAGCACAAAGCGCTGGCGGGTGGCGGAGTCGACCTGCTGATACAACAGGCGTAGCATGCGCTCGGTTGGATGCTGGCTGAAAGCGATCTCCGGCATTCGCCCTGCTGCCATGGCAGTCCGACGCAGCGGCTGGGCAAAGCGCGGAACCGAGGCAATTTTGTGATCGAGGTTATACAGCACCATCGCCTGTTCTAAATCACCCTGCGCCTCAGTTTGCAGGCGATCGCGCTTGCTCGCGACCTCGGCGTCATGCTCGTCGAGCAGGACAAAGCGCGGATTTTTATCAAAGTGCCTGCCGTTACGCAACGTTTGCAGGGCGGGAAGAGTAATGGTGACCGACTGCGCCTGTGTGGTGAAAGTGACAATCTGAGGAGCAGAAACCCAGTTGGTAGCGGTGGGCGTTTGATTTTTTATCGTGCGCTCAATGCGAAACAGCAGCTGATGTTCACCGCGTTCCAGTTCCAGACCATCCGCGCCCTTCAGCAGCGAGCCAGAGATCTTATGTCCATCCAGCACCAGCAGATCAATATCCGGCGATAACTTCAACGTCGTCGCCTGCGCGTTGGCAGCGAACAGCACAGTTATCAGTCCGATGATGACCCCGCGTAGCTTCATTGTTTCTCCGGCATGGTAAGTGATGGCTGAGACTTGAATGTATCAAAGTCTTTCAGTATGACAGTATGACAGT
>NZ_MAYS01000537.1 GCF_001756855.1 Candidatus Erwinia dacicola
GAATTTACCCCTAGCTAAGATAACAATGTCATCCGCATATCCCTGACAGCGGATTCCATTGCTAGTTAGCAGCTCAAGGAGATCGTCCACAACTAGGCTCCAAAGTAGGGGGGATAGCACTCCACCCTGTGGGCAACCTCTTGTTGTGCCAAGACGAATTTTGGTATCACCTACTGCGGTTTCAGCTACCCTAGTGCGCAGTACGGCTGCAATCCATCTGCGCACTGGTGCTGCCACACTCCTTTTCTCCAGTGCTCTTGACACGCTTTCGTGAGACGTATTGTCAAAAGCACCTTCGATGTCAAGGAAGGCGCATAACATCACCTCGCCCCCATCTAACGAATTCTGGATCTCTGAGGTTAGCTGATACAGAGCAGTATTTGTTGATCTGCCTGCTCTGTAAGCATGTTGCTTCGCATGAAGCGGTGAAGCCTTCAGCACCTTCGATCGTATTTCGTGGTCTATGATCTTTTCCATACTTTTAAGTAGGAAGGAAGTAAGACTTATTGGCCTGAAGGATTTCGCCAATGAGTAGTCTTTCCTTCCTACTTTGGGTATGAAGATCACCTTTGCAGTGCGCCATGGTTCTGGGATATATGCCAGCGCTAGGCTATCCCTCATCAGCCGAACAAGGTGGGGCAGTAGCACCTGCTCCCCCTGTTGCAGAAAAGCTGGAAGGATACCATCCGCACCCGGGGACTTATATTTTTCAAAGGAGGCCAGAGCCCACTTGATGGAGTCTGCAGTGAAGAGCTGTTTTGCGACTGTCCAGTCCAAGCGTGATGGCCTTCGTTCGACCATAGGTCGGATCTGGTCTTCTTGAATCGTCTCCGGGAAATGCGCAAGTAGAAGAGCCGTAGCTCTTTCTTCTGCGCTGGACGTATAGGTCCCATCAGATCTTTTGATCGCTAGTACTGTGTCCGTCTTGCCTCTAGCCAGAGCCTTATGCAGCCTAGCTGCCTCTGGGGTTGAGGAGACGCTTTCACAGAACTTCCTGAAGCTCTTCTGCTTTGCTGTCCTAATCTCCTTATTGTAAGCAGTTAGGCTGCATCTGTAATCCTCCCAGTTCCCGGTGCGCTTAGCCTTGTTGAATAGCTTGCGTACCGTTTTTCTTAGTACTGAGAGCTTACTAGACCACCAGGAGCAGTTACGGCTCTTGGTGGTTGTCTTTAGGGGACAGCTGCTATGATATGCCTCTATAATGGATTGGTTTAGGGCAGACAGTCTGCTCTCCAATCCAGAAGCCGTTGCACTCCTATCCAGCTGCCCCCTGCTACTAACAATT
>NZ_MAYS01000538.1 GCF_001756855.1 Candidatus Erwinia dacicola
GATACAGTGACGCACCTAGACTTACAAAAAGCAAAGGTCGCTCTTATCGCATCTACGCAAGCGCGTTACTTCAGCCGAGAAATATCATTACTAAGAGAATCGAAGCCGATTGATAAAAAGAGCTCACTCTTAGTCTTAAATCCATTCATTGACACGAAAGGACTACTCCGTGCGAATGGTCGGCTTGCCAATTCAAGCCTGACGTATAACGAACGTCATCCCATAGTTATCCCAGAGAAATCGCAACTTGCCACCTTATACCTTAACTATGTCCACGTGCTATTGCTACACGCAGAACATCGCCTCATGCAACAAATAGTCCGTCAAGAGTTTTATATTCCAAGACTCAAGCCCAAAATAAAGAAATGCATTTTCATGTGCAAGATCTGCACTATGCATAAGCAGAAGATGCGAACGCAGATTATGGCAGCACTTCCACCGGAACGCTGTAACTTCGCTCTGCCTTTCACAATCACAGGTGTCGATTTTGCTGGGCCTTTTCAAATAAAGGCGTCCATGCTAAGGTCGCCCACCATAATGAAAGGCTATGTGGCTGTCTTTGTCTGTTTTACGACAAAAGCAGTGCACCTCGAGCTATGTACAAATCTGACTAAGGAGGCTTTTCTCGCGGCATTTGCTCGCTTCGTCGGACGACGCGGCTTCCCCTCAAAACTAATGAGCGATAATGGCAAAACCTTTATCGGAGCTCAAAGAGCCACCGAAAAACAGTTTGTGGATTTTATTAAACAAGTCTCACCTGAAATTGTTCAGAAGTACGCTCCCCAAGGCATTAATTGGCAATTCATCCCCCCAAGCGCTCCTCATATGGGTGGTTTATAGGAATCAGCTGTAAAAAGCTTCAAATCCCACTTCAAAAAAGTAGCTGGAAATTACAAATTCAATTACGAAGAATTCACGACATTATTAATTCGAATTGAAGCCGTTCTCAATTCACGGCCACTTACAACACTCTCGCAAGATCCCTCCGATTTCACAGCCCTAACTCCAGGGCACTTTCTCAAAGGAACACCCATTCTGGCCATACCTGAGCCAGGCGTGGAGTCGCTATCCTTATTAAATCG
>NZ_MAYS01000539.1 GCF_001756855.1 Candidatus Erwinia dacicola
AGATGCTGGCTGAGCGAGGGGTAAATGTTGATCACACCACGATTTATCGATGGGTTCAGCGTTCTGCACCTGAGATGGAAAAGCGGCTGCGCTGGTACTAGCGTCAACCTTCCGGTTTTGGCTCATTTTTTGACGAGTATGATGCGACGAGGCGCACAGGCTGAGCCAAATGGCGTATAATCCGCGCGTCTTTTGCCACAGGATTCGCTAATGAACACTCCGGATATCGCCCAAGTTAAGCAATTTTTACTCCACCTGCAGGATGAAATTTGTCGCAAGCTGGCCGCCGCCGATGGCGCAGCCGGGTTTGCCGAAGACAGCTGGGATCGCCCCGGCGGCGGCGGGCGCAGTCGCGTACTGCGCCAAGGCTGGGTGTTCGAGCAGGCTGGCGTTAATTTTTCTCACGTACACGGTGATGCGATGCCGGCCTCCGCCACCGCTCACCGCCCGGAGCTGGCAGGATGCGGCTTCGAGGCGCTGGGCGTATCGCTGGTGATCCACCCGGAAAATCCCTATATCCCGACCAGCCACGCCAACGTGCGCTTTCTTATTGCCGAGAAACCAGGCGTCGACCCTGTGTGGTGGTGTGGTGGCGGTTTCGATCTGACCCCTTATTACGGCTTCGAAGAAGATGCGGTGCACTGGCATCAGACCGCTGCCGATCTGTGCCAACCGTTCGGCGAAGATGTCTATCCGCGCTATAAAAAATGGTGTGATGATTACTTCCATCTCAAGCACCGCAACGAGCAACGTGGCATCGGCGGGCTGTTCTTTGACGACCTGAACACCCCGGATTTCGACCAGAGCTTTGGCTTTATGCAGGCGGTAGGCAATGGCTTTACCGATGCCTATCTGCCAATTGTTGAGCGCCGCAAGGCGATGCCGTGGGGCGAACGCGAGCGCGATTTCCAGCTCTATCGCCGCGGGCGCTACGTGGAGTTTAACTTGGTGTGGGATCGCGGCACGCTGTTTGGTCTGCAAACCGGCGGCCGTACCGAATCGGTCCTGATGTCGATGCCGCCGCTGGTGCGCTGGGAATATGACTATCAGCCGCAGCCCGACACACCGGAAGCCGCGCTGTACAGCGATTTTATCGTCCCCCGCGAGTGGATTTAAAGGAAGTGGCCGGGCATCTTACCCGGCCTTTTTAATGGTTACAGCGGTGCTGTTTGCGCCTTCACCACCGCCAGCACCACCATATTGACGATGCGCCGCACCGAAGAGATCGGCGTCAGCACGTGAACCGGTTTGGCGATTCCCATTAACACCGGACCGACCGTTACGCCGTCGGAGGAGGAGACGCGCAGCAGGTTGTAGCTGATTCGCGCCGCCTCTACGTTTGGCATAATCAGAATGTTAGCCGAGTCTCTTAGCGGGCTGTCCGGCATCAGATCCTAGCGAATACTCCGCGAATTCAGATAATAAGTGCAACGCTCGGTCATGTAGATGGAGGGACGGTTAGCTACCGATAAGCTATCCTGCTCTTCCGACTAAAGATGAGCGAGTAACTATGAAATATCAGCAGTGAACCGAAGGATTACGATACCAGATAGCTCTGTTGTGTGAAGACAAAGTTAGTCAGGCCGAGATTGGTCGCCGGTTAGGCGTCTGTAAGTCAACAGTCTCGCGGGAACTGCGCCGTAATCGCTCTGTAGATGGCTACCAGCCTGCGGTAGCGCAGAAGCTCAGCACCAGCCGCCGCAAGGCTGCCGGCAAACGCAGGATGCAT
>NZ_MAYS01000540.1 GCF_001756855.1 Candidatus Erwinia dacicola
TACAGATAAGCCCAGCGTCCGTTGACCTTCACGTAGGTTTCATCGAGATGCCATGAGCCAAAACCGGAAGGTTGACGCCAGTACCAGCGCCGCCGCTTTTCCATCTCAGGTGCAGAACGCTGAACCCATCGATAAATCGTGGTGTGATCGACATTTACCCCTCGCTCAGCCAGCATCTCCTGCAGCTCACGATAACTGATGCCATATTTGCAGTACCAGCGGACGGCCCACAGGATAATATGACGCTCAAAATGTCGACCTTTAAATGGGTTCATGTGCTGCTCCTTCAACTAAACAGTGGCATCAGTTTACCATCGCCAGATCTTTGCAACAGTGCCTTTTAGACTGCGCTTTCATGAGATAACATGAGACATGTATGAAATGAAAAATCTACGCAATAGCTTGGATTTTATGGGTTTATGTGATTTTCATGAGATATCCATGAAACCTCATGGAACAACATATTTTATCTAGACGTTAAACAGGAAGTTCATCACATCACCATCTTTCACGATGTAGTCTTTCCCTTCTGAACGTATCTTACCGGTTTCTTTCGCGCCTTGTTCACCTTTGCAGGCGATGTAGTCATCGAAAGCGATGGTCTGAGCGCGGATAAAGCCCTTTTCAAAGTCGGTGTGGATCTTACCTGCGGCCTGGGGTGCGGTAGCGCCAACCGGGATAGTCCATGCACGCACTTGCTTCACTCCAGCGGTGAAGTAGGTCTGCAGGTTCAGCAGGGAGTAACCGGCGCGGATGACGCGGTTCAGGCCCGGCTCTTTAATGCCCAGTTCAGTCATAAACTCTTCGCGGTCGCCATCTTCCAGCTCGGCAATATCAGACTCAACGGCAGCGCAGACCGGCACCACAACTGAACCCTCTTTCTCGGCAATCGCACGCACGATATCGAGGTACGGGTTATTTTCAAAACTGTCTTCGTTAACGTTGGCGATATACATGGTTGGCTTCAGCGTCAGGAAGTTCAGGTAGCGAACCACCGCTTTATCTCCATCGCTCAGGTCCAGAGCGCGCAACATGTCAGCTTTTTCTAGATGCGGCAGGCATTTCTCCAGCACGACCTGTTCGGCTTTGGCGTCTTTATCACCGCCCATAGCTTTCCTCTGCATGCGCTGCAGGGCACGTTCGCAGATATCAAGGTCGGAAAGCGCCAGTTCTGTATTGATCGTTTCAATATCGTCAGCTGGGTCGACTTTATTATTCACGTGGATAATGTTGTCGTTCTCAAAGCAGCGCACCACGTGGCCGATAGCTTCGGTTTCACGGATGTTGGTAAGGAACTGGTTGCCTAGGCCTTCACCTTTCGATGCGCCTTTTACCAAGCCTGCGATATCAACGAATTCCATGGTGGTCGGCTGAATACGCCGCGGCTTAACGATGGCAGCCAGCTGATCAAGACGTGAATCAGGCATTGGCACCACACCAGTATTCGGCTCAATGGTACAGAACGGGAAGTTAGCTGCTTCGATGCCCGCTTTGGTTAACGCATTGAACAGGGTGGATTTCCCGACGTTTGGCAGGCCCACAATACCGCATTTGAATCCCATGTTTGAATCACCTTAATTTCTTGATAATCAACGCACTTTTACATGCCCTGATAGTATCACAGATAGTTGTCTTAAAAGTTTCCGCGCATTATACACGTAATTTTAGCCTGGATGCGGTTGATTTCTGACGCATGAGGTTAAGTTCTCTCTTGAGATCGGGCTCACATTTTCCCATACTGACGTGTCTTTACAAAAATCGGAGAATCCCGCAGATGCATCGCTTGCTGCTTACGCCACCTTAAGACCCTCCCGCCAGCGCAACGCCCGTTGCCGCCACTCGTCACTCTGACGAGCAGCCCGCTGTTTCAGGTGCAGAACGCTAAACCCATCGATAAATCGTGGTGTGATCGACATTTACCCCTCGCTCAGCCAGCATCTCCTGCAGCTCACGATAACTGATGCCATATTTGCAGTACCAGCGGACGGCCCACAGGATAATATGACGCTCAAAATGTCGACCTTTAAATGGGTTCATGTGCTGCTCCTTCAACTAAACAGTGGCATCAGTTTACCATCGCCAGATCTTTGCAACAGTGCCGTTGCCACGTTGATCTCGCCGTTGAATTCGGGCGAGGCATGCCATCGCCTCTACTCCAGCCTTAAAGGTTTCGTAGGGGTCAGACACGCTTGACCAGATGTATTAAAACCCTGCCTGAGTAATCAATTCTAACGCCCCATCGAG
>NZ_MAYS01000541.1 GCF_001756855.1 Candidatus Erwinia dacicola
TCTTAGTTATCTAGGACAGCTTCTTTCTTTTAGTTGTGGTACGCCGCCCATGCGGATCGCATAGCGGCCATCGGTCTGTCGGCTGGGCCGGACCAGGCATAATGCTTTCCATCGTATTCAAACTCGATCACGTATGTGCCGTCACCGTTGTTTTTTGCCGGTTTAAATATGGGTTTTGGTGCAGCCGGTTGGCGTTCTTCTGGTTCTTCCTGTTCGTCATGCGGCTGGCCGTTCTTTTTATCCAGCTCTATTTCATCGTCGTCAAGATCATCATCCTGGGAATCATCGTCTGGTCCGTCGATTGGCTCAACGGCATCATCATCTGGCAGGATGATCGCCGGCGTTTCAACCTTCAGTTGCCACTGGCCATTTTTGCCAACGAACTGCTCCAGCGCGTCAGCTGCAAATTCCAGGTACCGGGAAATCATCGTCGGACTGAATTTAAAGGCTCTTAGCGTGCTGTTTGTGATTTTCACAGAAGGGTCCTGCTCTACCAGCTGCTTAACGGTTTCGTGCAAGCTTACACCAGCGTCGCCTCTGGCGAATCCGGGCATAGCTTCATCCAGTTGCTGGAGAGCCACCAGCCGGCTGTTTTCGTTCCCAACATGTGGACGCCATGTTCTGGAGAAATTGGCCAGCTTGAACTGTTTGTAGTGCAGTTGGGTATTTTCGTCGTCGTGACCGAGTATCTCCATGAAGAACACGTCTTCATCGACGTTTTTCCACCGTGGATCGACGCGGAAGAACATTTCATATGCGATACGGGCGTAAATAGCGCGGCTATCTTTATAAACGCGGCGGTCATCACCGAAGAATGATTTAACCCAGGGGTTGAAGGCCTTTGCTAAAATAGCGTTAATTCTTCCGTTCTCTGACCTTGTGTCGTTTTCGCCATATCCTTTAACTACGTCATCAAAGTCAGAAGCAGCACGACAGGAGCGTAATTCATTTAATAATCCAACAAATAGCTTAGCTTCACAGAGTGTATAAATCTTTTTTGATATACTTTTATCTTCAGAGCGTTTCTTAGCCTGACCGGAAAAATCCACGGTATATCTTCCTGATACCGTAAATTTTCCTTGAAACATTATCTCAATCATTCTTCGGCCTGATACTGCTGCCAGAGCAAAGGCTAAAGGAGCCATGCCAGAACGACTGTTTAAGCTAAATAAAGCACTAGGACTATTTAAGATGTCATAAATGGACTGCATATATGTTGGGTAGTCAATAATGACTACATTGCGCTTCTTATCACGCAGTACATCGGCCCATCGCTGTTGTATAGAGGTTCTTTCCGCAGGGCTTAGTTGCAGATGGTATAGAACCTCATGGTTAACCTTAAGCTGGCTAAGGTCTTCTAACAAAGAGGAACCTTGCTGGAACAATTTATAAAGGTAATCACGACTGTTTTTCCAATTTTCACTGGTTAAATCGCTAATAGCAAAACTCCAGTCGGGGTATTTTGGGGTTAATTTTATTAACTTAGCCTTGCTGCTTTTAGTACCAAATTTAAAATTTGATAATTCTTCGGCAAGAGGCATTATTAATTTTAATTTTGATTGAAGCGCTGACATGTGCTGGCGGATAGTTGCAGCAGGCATAGACAGCCATGAAGAAATTTCTTCACTATAAAGCGGATACTTTTCGGATAATTTGTGAATATTTTTATCAAAGCTATAATGCAACTTATCATCAAAGCGCTTCCTTGCCCTGCTCATATATGCGTTAAAAGTATTTGCAGTTATTCTTTTTTGCAATCCGTTCCCACGGAACTTCCTTTTATCATTGAATAAAGTATTTTTATACCGTGTTGCGGCGGCTTTAATTCTCTTCGTTTTCACACTTTGTGTACGGTCAGAGGAGTCTATTGACTCAACCTCGTTCACGAGCGAATTGATT
>NZ_MAYS01000542.1 GCF_001756855.1 Candidatus Erwinia dacicola
GTGCGGTGCTGACGGAGCAGAACGAAGAATGGCTGTTGCAGAACCGCTACCTGCCGCAGCACAGCATGGCGGAGATAGAGCAGACCGCTGAAAACGATGTGATCGAGGCGCTGCCACTCAGCGCTTAACAGACATATTACCGGACCGGAAGGTTGGATCTGAATTTACACCACCTTGACGGACTCGACCCCAATTTTTTAAAGCGAACGGTACTGAGTACAGTTCTTAACCATCTGACTAGAAACTACCGAAATATGGTGTTGGTTTATTAGCAGTAATTTTCTGGGGATCCCTCAGCCCTCGGGGCAACGTTTTTGTTTCTATTGCGCTTTTAAGAATGTCCCATCGGGCTGGCGGGTAAACAATATTTCCCCGCTGCCGCTATCCAGCATCAATCCTGTCACTACTCCCTGCGCATCTTGACGAATCTTCACCGTCTGCCCGGCATGTAACGTGCTGAGCGGCTTATCTCTGCCCTCAACCCGCGCCATCGCAAACACATCATTGACTGGCAGATTATTGTCACGGAACAGCTGCGCCAACGTCTGACCGGAGGCAATTAGGTATTCATGCCACTGCCCTTGGCTGTCCGGCTGTGGCGTGCTAGTCGCCGCGGGCGGTGCTGTTGTCGCTGGCGGAGGGCTATCGGTGATTTCCACCTGTAACGGTGCCTCAGTGCCGGAGTCGCCGCTCTGCATTGGCGTGACCGGGTGCACCGCGCGCTGTGGCGGGGTTGACGGCCACAGGAAGGCCAGCAGGATAACCAGTACGGCGGCAATGATGCCGCGGCGATGGGGCACTGGCAGCGAGTTCATCCAGCTTATCTGGTCCGGCAGATGCCAGATTTGATGAAGCCACGACGATAAACGTGATGTTGGCGATGCGTCTGGCATTGCTTCTTCCTCCTGGCGCGACACTCGCGCAATCAGTGAGCGGTTTACCAGCCAGTTTTTTACTTGGCTGACTAACTGCGGCTGGCCTTTCCTTCGCCTGCGGGCAATCTGACCCATTTATACCTCTAATACACTGTAGCTTAGCCCATTGCTGGTGGCGTGTTTTTATCTGTACAGGCCAGTAAGGGGTTTTGGGGCTAATGTTGTGTTTTTTAGGATTTTATATCCATCTTCCAGCAACCCTCTGGGAATGTTTAGTTTTGAACCGTCTACAGCAAAAAGTTGGTGCTCTTTCCCTGTTTTGGGATGGTTCTTATCTTTCCACACAGAAATGATATTTCTGTTTATGGTTTTTATTGCATCATCTGATAATTCCATTCTGGCTTCGCATATTGATAAGGCAGAGACCGGTTTATGCTGGGGTGATGGTGTTCTTTTACGAGCACATTCGGCCCATATTTC
>NZ_MAYS01000543.1 GCF_001756855.1 Candidatus Erwinia dacicola
ATCACTTTACCATCGCCAGATCTTTGCAACAATGCCGGAGAAGCCGGGGTTTGCGGTGCTAATGAAGGGCTTCCTGGGTACCGACCCGTACCAGTGCATCCTGTGCAAGGGCCGACTGCGTTTTGCCGGCGCTCAGGCAGGAACGCAGGCGATGGCATGACTGTCGGAAAGGTTGCGTGGAATGGAGAAAAAGCGATGGTTGCGGATGCCTGAGCCGGATTAGTGTGCCTGAAAAGATGCCATATTTGCAGTACCAGCGGACGGCCCACAGGATAATATGACGCTCAAAATGTCGATCTTTAAATGGGTTTATGTGCTGCTCCTTCAACTAAACAGTGGCATCAGTTTACCATCGCCAGATCTTTGCAACAGTGCCCCGTAGCCTGACTGCTGACTGCAACTAGGTGAATCGTATCAGTCAGTGACGCGTTACGAACTGACGGCGGTTTGATAAAATGCATGAAAATCGCGCATCGCGACAGTTACGGGCTTACGCGCTGCGCAGAATTCAGCTATGGTAATGCATATTAAAATTGCCGTGAGTTCTTTCCGGCAGTTTACCGGTCACCATTATCATAGATAATGTAAAGTTATTAAGGAGTTAAGCTATGGCTGTAACTAAGCTGGTTCTGGTTCGTCACGGCGAAAGCCAGTGGAACAACGAAAACCGTTTCACCGGTTGGTACGACGTTGATCTGTCAGACAAAGGCCGCACCGAGGCGAAAGCCGCCGGTCAGCTGTTAAAGAAAGAAGGTTTCACCTTCGATTTCGCTTACACTTCTGTGCTGAAACGTGCCATCCACACCCTGTGGAACATTCTGGATGAAGTTGACCAGGTGTGGCTGCCGGTCGAGAAATCTTGGCGCCTAAACGAGCGTCATTACGGTGCGCTGCAGGGTCTTAATAAAGCAGAAACCGCACAGAAATACGGTGACGATCAGGTTAAGCAGTGGCGGCGTGGCTTTGCCGTGACGCCACCAGAGCTGGACCGCGCCGATGAGCGTTTCCCTAGCCACGACCGGCGTTATGCGTCACTGACCGCAGAGCAGCTGCCAACCACCGAAAGCCTAGCGCTGACCATCGATCGCGTTCTGCCACACTGGAACGAATCTATCCTGCCACGTATGAAAAGCGGCGAGAAAGTGATCATCGCGGCCCATGGTAACTCCCTGCGTGCGCTGGTGAAATACCTAGACAACATGAGCGAAAAAGAGATCCTCGAGCTGAACATCCCAACCGGCGTGCCGCTGGTGTATGAGTTCGACGAAAACTTCAAACCAATCAAACACTACTACCTAGGCGATGCCGACGAGATTGCCGCGAAAGCCGCAGCCGTAGCTAACCAGAGCAAAGCAAAATAATTGCGCCTGATTGAAAAAAAAACCGCCATCGTGGCGGGTTTTTGGCACTGTTGCAAAGATCTGGCGATGGTAAACTGATGCCACTGTTTAGTTGAAGGAGCAGCACATGAACCCATTTAAAGGTCGACATTTTGAGCGTCATATTATCCTGTGGGCCGTCCGCTGGTACTGCAAATATGGCATCAGTTATCGTGAGCTGCAGGAGATGCTGGCTGAGCGAGGGGTAAATGTCGATCACACCACGATTTATCGATGGGTTCAGCGTTCTGCACCTGAGATGGAAAAGCGGCGGCGCTGGTACTGGCGTCAACCTTCCGGTTTTGGCTCATGGCATCTCGATGAAACCTACGTGAAGGTCAACGGACGCTGGGCTTATCTGTA
>NZ_MAYS01000544.1 GCF_001756855.1 Candidatus Erwinia dacicola
CCAGTCGCTTGCCCGGTGATGGTCAGATCCTGACCTTTCTCCGTGCTGTTGATGATGTCATCGCCCGCAATGGTGTTGATGGATAAGGTTGGCAGTCCAGTGTCCACCTTAATATCGTGACTAGTGCTTCCGACATTGCCCGCACTGTCAGTCACGGTGACGGCAATACTAACGCTACCATCTTGCAGTCCGGCAATTACCGAGGCCGGGACCCCGACACTCCAGTTGCCTGAGGCATCCAGTACCGTGCTGTAGGTTTTGCCCGCGAGGGTCACTACCACGCTATTACCCGCTTCGCCGCCGGTCGCACTGCCACTGATAATCTGTGCTTGGGAATGTTCTGCGAAGCTAATAATGTTATCGCCCGCGACGTTATCGAAAGTGATCACCGGCGCTTGCAGATCCACGTGAACAGTATGGCTGGCGTTAATACCGTTGCCCGCCTTATCCGCAACGCTTGCGCTGACGGTGGTTTGTCCATCGCTGAGCGCTTGCAGATCGGCCGCGGGGACCTTCACCTGCCAATGACCTTGCGCATCTACGGTGGTCTTATAATCCTTACCGTTCAGGCTAACCGTCACTTCTTGGCCCGCTTGCGCCGTGCTGCTGCCGCTGATCAGCTGGTCGCTGCCCGCTTCTTTAGCATTCAACACGTTGTCTTGCGTCAGGTTATCGATGGTTAGGCTCGGTGCCACGGTATCGACTAGGATCTCGCGGCCCGCTTGCGCGCTGTTACCGGTTGGCGTGGTGACGCTCACCTCGACGTTGCGTATGCCATCGTAAAGCCCAGACATATCCGCCGCCGGTACCGTCACCGCCCACTTGCCGTCGCCGTCGACCGTAGTCGTATACTGATGACCCGCGAATGTCACGGTCACCGTGCTGCCTGCTGCCACCTCGTGGGTGCTACCGCTTAATGCCAGATCCTGCCCTTTTTCGGCCGCATTCAGCATATCGTCACCGCTGACGGTATTGATGCTGATCGCCACTTCGGCTAGATCGACGGTGACGGGGTGCAGGATAGCCACCGGGTTACCGGCACTGCTTTCGCCACTGACTGCGATTTGTAGGGTGCCTGCCGCCCAGTTGCTGACATCGCTGCTCGGCACTGCCGCACTCCACGACCCATCCGCCAGTACGGTCGCGCTGTAGGTCTTACCGTTAATGGTCACGGTTAAGGCACTGTTGGCGGCGATCCCTTGGCTCGAGCCGCTGACGATCAGGTTTTGGTTATGCTCAAGGGTGTTGACGATGTCATCACCCGCCACGGTATCGACCCGTAAGCCCGGCAAGTTCGCATCGATGCTGATCGCATGCTCGCTATGACCGGTATTACCGGTTTTATTGGTGACTGACGCATCAACCGTTAAGGCACCGTTGCCCATCGCGGTCAGATCGTCACTCGGTACCTTAACGCTCCAGGTTAGATCCTTCGCCACGGTCGCGGTGTAAGTCTTACCGCCCAGTTGAACGGTCACGGTATCGCCCGCCGCCGCACCACTGACTTTACCGCTCAGGGTTTGCCCTGCGGCCAGCTCGCTGGCGTTGATCACATCATCGCCTGCCACGGTATTGATGGTAATGGTCGGGGCTTCCCCGCCGACCGTGATGGTATGGGTTGTGTTAGCACTGTTCCCTACATCATTGGTCGCTGACGCGCTAACCGAGTAGATCGCTTCCCCCAGATTCGCCACATCGGCGG
>NZ_MAYS01000545.1 GCF_001756855.1 Candidatus Erwinia dacicola
GGGTACCGACTCGTACCAGTGCATCCTGTGCAAGGGCCGACGGCGTTTTGCCGGCGCTGAGGCAGGAACGCAGGCGATGGCATGACTGTCGGAAAGGTTGCGTGGAATGGAGAAAAAGCGATGGCTGCGGATGCGGATGCCTGAGCCGGATCAGTGTGCCTGAAAAATAGCTTTCCGGTTAAAAACACGACAAAAACTGCATTTTCATACTTAAACCTACGCACGAGCGCCGCATCAAAGGGATAGTTTGTTCTGACATTCATGGTTGGGCGCTCTCAGAAGAGGCGATTCAATCTCCTAACCATGAACCGTTGTCTGTCAGCCACTCAACAGGGGATGACGGCAGGTTGCTGCCGAAGCGTCATTCCACCGCACCCAACATGACGTCCTGCACGGTTCCGCTGTCATATCCACCGGTACTGGCTGCCCAGTGCAGTGTTCCACGTTCGCAGCCGTCCAGTGCGAACGTTACACGCAGTTTTTTCCCATTATCACCGGTAAACTCGAAGCCGTCAGAGCACCACTGCTGGTTACTTTTCCCAACCGCCACTTTCCCTGTATGTGCCCGTTTTGAATGAAGTATTGCAGGTTTACGCTCAAGCAGCAGCGTATTCTGACGCCTGATTCGGTATACGCGTTTGGCATTAATAATGGCCATGTCGTCAGATTCAGATTGCCTGCCACCCCCGGCGATAACCATACGTAGGCAGATCACCGATAACGGTATGGATACGCTCTTGTCGCCCATATTTAAGTATCATATTTCTACCGTGGGGCGACCAACAAAGCGGGTTGCTCGAAGGAGGTTTATGAATCAGATATCGATATTCGCCGCGCTCAGGGCGTTCTCTTCGATAAAGGTGCGGCGTGGCTCTACCGCATCGCCCATCAGGGTGGTAAACAGCTGGTCAGCCGCCACGGCGTCTTTGATGGTCACGCGCAGCATATGACGGCTGTCTGGATCCATGGTGGTTTCCCACAGTTGCTCCGGGTTCATTTCGCCCAGACCTTTATAACGCTGCACCGACAGGCCACGGCGTGATTCTTTCACCAGCCAGTCCATCGTCTGCTCAAAGCTGGCAATTGGCTGACGGCGCTCGCCGCGCTCAATAAAAGCATCCTCTTCAATCAGGCCGCGCAGTTTCTCACCTAGGGTGCAGATTTTGCGATATTCGCCGCCGAGCATAAACTCGGTATCCAGCGGATAGTCGGTATCAACCCCGTGCGTTCTGATACGCAGCACCGGCTCGAAGATATGCAGTTCACGGCTCTCGCGTACGAAGCCGCTAAAAGTGCTGCCGTGCTGGTCGTTATCGTTGAGATACTTCACCAGCCCGTTCAGCCAGCCCTGCACCAGCGCTTCCGTCGCTAGGTCGCTCAGCGTCATGTGGTAGATCAGCGCGTTGAGCAGCGCAACCGGATAGCGGCGCTCCATGCGTTTGATCATCTTACGCGTGCTGTTGAACTCAGACACCAAGTCTTCGAGCGGCTTGCCGCCCAGCACTGGCGCACTGGCGTTAGCGTGCAGTGTAGCCCCGTCCAGCGCGATAGCGATCTGAAACTGGTCCATCGCCTCATCGTCTTTAATGTACTGTTCCTGCTTGCCTTTCTTCACCTTGTACAGCGGTGGCTGAGCGATATACACGTGGCCACGCTCAATGATTTCCGGCATCTGGCGGTAGAAGAAGGTCAGCAGCAGCGTACGGATGTGAGAACCATCGACGTCCGCATCGGTCATGATTATGATGCTGTGATAGCGCAGCTTGTCCGGGTTGTATTCGTCACGGCCAATGCCGCAGCCCAGCGCGGTAATCAGCGTTGCCACTTCCTGGGAAGCCAACATTTTGTCGAAGCGGGCTTTCTCGACGTTGAGGATTTTACCCTTCAGCGGCAGGATTGCTTGGTTCTTACGGTTACGCCCCTGCTTGGCAGAGCCGCCTGCAGAGTCCCCTTCCACCAAGTAGATTTCGGACAGCGCCGGGGCGCGCTCCTGGCAGTCGGCCAGTTTGCCCGGCAGGCCTGCAAGGTCGAGCGCGCCCTTACGGCGGGTCATCTCACGCGCGCGGCGTGCAGCTTCACGCACGCGCGCGGCATCAATAATTTTACCCACGACGATTTTGGCATCGCCCGGGTTTTCCAGCAGGTATTCAGACAGCAGTTCGTTCATCTGCTGCTCAACCGCCGATTTCACCTCGGAAGAGACCAGTTTATCTTTAGTCTGAGAGGAGAATTTCGGGTCCGGCACTTTCACGGAAACCACGGCAATCAGCCCTTCACGTGTATCGTCACCGGTGGCGCTCACTTTGGCCTTCTTGCTGTAGCCTTCTTTATCCATGTATGCGTTCAGGGTACGGGTCATGGCGGCGCGGAAGCCCGCCAGATGCGTACCCCCGTCGCGCTGCGGGATGTTGTTGGTAAAGCAGTAGATATTTTCTTGGAAACCGTCGTTCCACTGCAGCGCCACTTCCACACCAATGCCGTCTTTCTCGGCGGAGAAATAGAACACATTCGGGTGGATCGGGGTTTTGTTCTTATTCAGATACTCAACGAACTCCTTGATACCACCTTCGTAGTGATAGTGGTCGTTCTTGCCGTCACGTTTGTCTTCCAGCTTGATTGATACGCCGGAGTTCAGGAACGATAGCTCGCGCAGACGCTTAGCTAGGATTTCGTATTCGAACTCGACCACGTTAGTAAAGGTCTGATGGCTTGGCCAGAAACGCACGTGCGTTCCGGTCAGATCGGTTTCACCGGTCACGCTCAGCGGGGCCTGCGGCACGCCGTGCACGTAGATCTGCTGATGGACTTTGCCTTCGCGGCGAATGGTCAGCTCCAGTTTTTCCGACAGGGCGTTAACCACGGAAACCCCTACGCCGTGCAGGCCGCCGGAAACTTTGTACGAGTTATCATCGAACTTACCGCCCGCGTGCAGCACGGTCATGATCACTTCAGCGGCAGAAATACCCTCTTCTTCGTGGATGCCGGTCGGAACACCACGACCATCATCGATAACGGAAACAGAGTTATCAGCATGAATGGTAATCAGAATATCTTTACAGTGACCAGCGAGTGCTTCGTCAATGGCGTTGTCCACGATCTCAAATACCATGTGATGCAGACCGGTGCCGTCATCCGTATCACCGATATACATACCCGGGCGCTTGCGTACCGCATCGAGCCCTTTTAGAACTTTGATACTGGAAGAGTCATAAGAATTCGACATCAACTTTTCTCGCTCGTTTAATCTTCAGGTTGAACCGCTATTTTACCCTGTTCTACGTTGAACATCTTGCCCTTTTCATCAGTCATATAGAAGACATGCTCGGCCGCAATGGCACTAACAAAAACCTGGGCCTGAGTGGCTTTTAAGCGCGCTGCCAGCAGGTAGCGGCGCGTTTCGTCCAGCTCAGAGGCAAAATCATCTATCAGATACAGGCAACGTCTCCCGTTATGTCGGGTAAGAAACTCACCCTGCGCCAGTCTCAGGGCGCACATCAGCAGCTTTAACTGGCCTCGAGACAGTAAATCTTCCACTGGCGTCCCTTCAGCACGAATACGAAATTCCGCTTTATGAGGGCCGCTGGCGGTGTAGGTCAGTGCCCGATCACGCTCAAAATTGCGTTCGAGCAGGTCGGCGTAATCACTCTTTTTATCCCAGCCGCGCTGAAAGGAGAAGCTTAGCTGAAACTCCGGCAGGAACTGCGCGCAGGTGGCGTTGATATCCGCCGTTATCGCTTCGCTGTAGGCGGCACGCCAAGCGCTTATCTGTTCTGCCAGCGGTGCCAGCTCTTGGTCCCAGGCGCGGATCTGCTGGTAGCGCGATACTTGGCGAAGCGCGGCGTTACGCTGATTCAGCAGGCGACGCAGGTTGCTCCAGGAGTTGAAAAATCCCGACTCGTTATGAAAACAGCCCCAGTCGATATAGGCACGACGATACTTGGGGCCGCCGTTCAGCAGCGTGAAGCCCTCCGGGGTGATCAGCTGCATGGGTAGCATCTGCGCCAGCTCGGCCACTTTATGCCCGTCGCTGCCGTCAATTCGTACCTTGCTATCACCGGCGCGGTTTTTCGTCAACCCCACGTAAACTTCACGCTCGTTGCTTGCAATACGCCCGTGCAGAACAAACGCATTCTGCTCGTGGCGGATCATGCGGCCCGCCTGCAAACTGCGAAATGCCCGGCCATGCCCCAAGGTGTAAATCGCTTCCAGCACGCTGGTTTTACCGCTGCCGTTTGGCCCCACCAAGAAATTAAATCCGGGAGCCAACGCCAGGTCTGCGTTGTCAATATTACGGAAGTCTTTGATAAGAAGGCGGGTTAAAGCCATGACACCGATCCAGAGCAGCGGGATGTGGGGGCCGCACCTGTGCGGCCCTAGCTTAGGCATACCTGACCCCTACGAAATATGGGGATTAAATTAGCGATTACAAGCGCATCGGCATCACGACGTAGGCTGCGAACTGACTGACCGCATCTTGGATCTGCACGCTGGACACGGAGTCGGTCAGCAGCAGACGCACGTTATCGCACTTTAGCGCGTTAAGCACATCCAGCACGTAGCTGACGTTAAAGGCGATTTCGAGATCGGTGCCGCCGTAGGTGACATCCAGCATCTCTTCCGCTTCTTCCTGCTCCGGGTTATTAGCGGTGATTTTCAGCTGATTTTCGCTGATATACAGGCGAACGCCACGGAACTTCTCGTTGGAGAGAATAGCGACACGCGAAAAGGCCTGCTTCAGCAGATCGCAACTGGCATCCAGCGTTTTGTCCGGATTCTTCGGCAATACGCGGCGATAGTCCGGGAAACGACCATCAACCAGCTTCGAGGTGAAGATAAAGTCGCCCACGTGCGCACGAATATTGTTGCTACCGATCTGTACCTGCAGTGGCGTGTCGCCGCCATCCAGCAGACGCACCAACTCAATCACACCTTTACGCGGCACGATCACCGAATGGCTAGGCAGCGCCTGGCCGACCGGCATCGAGCAGACCGCCAGACGGTGCCCGTCGGTTGCTACGGTGCGCAGCTCTTCGCCTTCGGTTTCAAACAGCATCCCGTTGAGGTAGTAACGCACGTCCTGATGAGCCATGGAGAACTGCGTGGCTTCAATCAGGCGTTTCATCGTCGCCTGCGGCAGGGTGAATTCAACTTCACTTTGCCAGTCGTCGAGGTTCGGGAAGTCGCTGGCGGGCAGCGTGGAGAGCGAGAAGCGGCTGCGGCCGGAGCGCAGCAGCATTCTTTCGCCGTCCAGAATCACCGTGATTTCCGCACCTTCCGGCAGGCCACGACAGATATCAAAGAATTTCCGCGCCGGAACGGTGGTCGCGCCCGGCTCATGGGCCCGCGTCAGCGCAACACGGCCCACCATCTCCATTTCTAAATCGGTGCCGGTCAGCAGCAGGGTGCCTTGATTAACCTGCAGTAGCAGGTTACCGAGGATAGGCAGCGTCGGGCGGCCGCCTAATGGGCTGCTGACCTGCTGTAATGGCTTGAGTAAATGCTCGCGTTCTAGAATAAATTTCATAGTCAGGAAGATAATGTTCTGATGAGATTTAAGAAATCTTCTTTAGTGTCGTGACTCTCTTCGCGCAGCTGCTCAATTTTACGGCAGGCATGTAGCACGGTGGTATGGTCACGACCCCCGAAAGCATCACCAATTTCCGGCAGACTGTGGTTGGTCAGTTCTTTTGCCATCGCCATCGCCATCTGGCGCGGGCGGGCTACCGAGCGCGAACGGCGCTTTGACAGTAAATCGGCCACTTTGATTTTATAATATTCAGCGACGGTCTTCTGGATATTATCAATGGTGACCAGCTTCTCCTGCAAGGCCAACAGATCGCGCAGCGCTTCGCGCACGAAATCGATGGTAATGGCCCGGCCGGTAAAGTTGGCGTTAGCGATCACGCGGTTCAGAGCTCCTTCCAGCTCGCGGACGTTAGAGCACAGGCGCTTGGCAATAAAGAAGGCCACTTCGCCCGGCAGACGAATGTCATTTTCGTCAGCCTTTTTCATCAGGATCGCCACGCGGGTTTCCAGCTCTGGCGGTTCGATCGCCACCGTCAGCCCCCAGCCGAAGCGGGATTTCAGTCGATCCTCAACGCCGTTGATTTCTTTGGGATAACGATCTGAGGTTAGAATGATCTGCTGATTACCTTCCAACAGGGCATTAAAGGTGTGGAAAAATTCTTCCTGCGATCGCTCTTTATTGGCAAAGAACTGAATGTCATCGATCAGCAGCGCATCAACCGAACGGTAGTAGCGCTTAAACTCTTCAATGGCATTGTTCTGCAACGCTTTGACCATGTCCTGCACAAAACGCTCGGAGTGCATGTACACCACTTTGGCATTCGGCTTGCGCGCCATAATGCCGTTACCCACCGCGTGCAGCAGGTGCGTTTTACCTAGACCGGTGCCGCCATAAAGGAACAGCGGGTTGTAGGCTCCGCCAGGGTTATCTGCTACCTGACGTGCCGCCGCACGTGCCAGCTGGTTCGATTTACCCTCAACGAAGTTGTCGAAGTTGTGTTTGGTATTGACGTTGGAGCGGTAAGAGAGCTTAGCTGGAGCCGGCATATTATCCCAGTTTGGCCGCATCGGAGCCGGGCGGCTGATAATGCCCGGAGAGCTGGCATTGGCGCTGGCTAAAACGGGCTGGCTGACGGCCTGCGCCACCGGCTTGCTGCCGACTTCAAAACGCAGCAATGGCACATTGCTGCCGCAGAAGTCATTCAGCAACGCATTAATATTATTCAGGTATTTATCCCGAACCCAGTCGAGTACAAAACGGTTTGGTGCATACAAGGCCAGCGTATTGTCATTCAGTTCGGCCTGCAAGGGGCGTATCCACATGCTGAATTCTGTGGCAGGTAGCTCATCCTGTAAACGGGCAAGACACTGTTGCCAAAGCGTTAGTGACACGGCGGACTCCACTCGAAAAAGTTCGATAAGAAATAAAGGCGCTGAAGCGATAATTTCATCATTGTTGACGCATGCCGATGATACGCATGCGAGTCGCTATCCGCGGTTACTCTGCCCGTCCCCGACATTGATACAACTTTCGGATGCAGGATCCGACCCGACCCGGGGATCGTTAGCGGAAGGGCGGATCATAGCGTAAAGCGCAGCATAGATCTTCACTTTCTACACAGTTTTGATCCAATTTATCCACAGGGGCGGACAACGGTGATAAGTTTACGCCACCCTGCACAAAAGGTATTCAGGTTCGTCTGTATTCGTTGAAATTTAATGGTGCCGTCACGTTATTGCCGCAAATGCCATGTAACAGAATCGCGAGAAGATCCTGCGCGATCCTTGTGCTTTTTACTGGACACCGTATAATTTGTGCCCCGGCGTGTGCACCATGGACGGGCTGTTTTTCGGTCACTACGGGCAATCAGGATGCACTTTCACGCGAAGTAAATTGACTCTGGACTGTACAATATATTACAATCCCGGCTCTTTTATTAAAGACACACTGAGGCGTCGGTCATTTTTTCGGGCTAGATAACGCGTCACCAAGTGAAATTTTTCAAGTTTAGGTAGAAATCGCCATGAAACGCACTTTTCAACCGTCCGTACTGAAGCGCAACCGTTCACACGGCTTCCGTGCTCGTATGGCAAATAAAAATGGTCGCCAGCTTCTGGCACGTCGTCGTGCTAAAGGCCGTTCTCGTCTGACCGTTTCTAAGTAATAAAAGCTAACTGCTGGGTGGTTAAGCTCGCATTTCCTAGGGAGTTACGTTTGTTAACTCCCACTCATTTCACTTTCGTATTCCAGCAGCCACAACGGGCTGGCACGCCGCAAATCGCCATACTCGGCCGCCTGAACACGCTGGGGCATCCACGCATCGGTCTCACCGTCGCCAAAAAACATGTTAAACGTGCTCATGAACGCAACCGGATCAAGCGATTGACCCGCGAGAGCTTTCGTCTGCGTCAGCATGAGCTACCAGCAATGGATTTTGTGATTGTGGCGAAAAAGGGTGTCGCGGATCTGGATAACCAAACACTGACGGAAGCGTTGGAGAAACTATGGCGTCGTCATTGTCGCCTAGCTCGCGGCTCTTAATCGGGCTGATTCGCGTTTATCAGCGCGTGATTAGCCCGTTATTAGGCCCACATTGCCGTTTCCATCCCACCTGCTCTCAATACGGTATTGAGGCACTACTGCGCTTTGGGGTGGTAAAAGGGTGTTGGTTGACGCTAAGACGCATATTAAAATGCCACCCTTTAAACTGGGGTGGCGACGACCCGGTGCCGCCACATAACCATTGATCTCAGAGAACATTAACGATGGATTCGCAACGCAATCTTTTTCTCATCGCTTTTTTGTTCGTGTCCTTTATGATCTGGCAAGCTTGGCAGACGGACCACGCTCCGCAACCATTGCAGACCCAGACCACGCAGAACACGACTAGGGCTGCCGATGATGCCGCTAATCAGGATGTACCTGCCAGCGGACAGGGCAAAACGATCACCGTTAAGACCGATGTCCTGTCTTTAAACATCAATACCCACGGTGGCGATATTGATCAGGCACAGCTGCTGAATTACCCGGACAAACTGGGTTCAGACCAGCCTTTCCAGCTGCTGGAAACCACGCCAAACTTCCTGTATCAGGCACAAAGTGGCTTGACTGGTCGTAATGGTCCGGATAACCCGGCTAATGGTGCACGCCCTTTGTACACCAGCAGCCAAGATCACTTCGAACTGGCTGACGGCCAGAGCGAACTACGTATCCCGCTGATCTTTGCCGCTGAAAATGGCGCGACCTACACCAAGACTTTCGTCCTGAAGCGCGGCGAGTACGCGATCAATGTCGATTATCAGGTCAACAACGCCACCCAGCAGCCGCTGGAAGTGTCGATGTTTGGTCAGCTGAAGCAGACAATCGATCTGCCGAAGCATCGCGACACCGGCAGCAACAACTTTGCGTTGCATACTTTCCACGGTGCGGCTTACTCCAGCAGTGAGACCAAATACGAGAAGTACAAATTCGACAAGATTAGTGATAATGAAAACCTGAGCACAACCACCAACAATGGTTGGGTGGCGATGATGCAGCAGTATTTCGCCACCGCATGGGTTCCGCAGACTGCGGGAAGCAACACCCTTTACACCAGCAACCTAGGTAATAGTATTGCCGCTATCGGTTACAAATCTGCGCCAGTGACCATCGCGCCGGGTTCCCAGCAACAGCTGGCTGCAACCCTGTGGGTTGGCCCGGAAATTCAGGACAAAATGGCAGAGGTTGCCCCACACCTAGATCTAACCGTGGATTACGGCTGGCTGTGGTTTATCTCTCAGCCGCTGTTTAAGCTGCTGAAGTTCCTGCGCAGCTTTATCGGCAACTGGGGCTTCTCAATTATCGTTATCACCTTCATCGTGCGCGGCATCATGTACCCGCTGACCAAAGCGCAGTACACCTCGATGGCCAAAATGCGCATGCTGCAGCCGAAGATTCAGGCGATGCGTGAGCGTTTAGGTGAAGATAAGCAGAAGATGAGCCAGGAGATGATGACGCTGTACAAAACGGAGAAAGTAAACCCGCTTGGCGGCTGTTTGCCACTGGTTATCCAGATGCCGATCTTCCTCGCACTGTACTACATGCTGATGGGCTCGGTGGAACTGCGTCATGCGCCGTTTGCACTGTGGATCCATGACCTAGCCGCACACGACCCGTACTACATCCTGCCGATACTGATGGGTATCACGATGTTCTTCATTCAGAAGATGTCGCCAACCACCGTGACCGACCCGATGCAGCAGAAGATCATGACCTTCATGCCGGTCATCTTCACCGTGTTTTTCCTGTGGTTCCCGTCTGGTCTGGTGCTGTACTACATCGTCAGTAATCTGGTGACCATTCTCCAGCAGCAGCTGATTTATCGCGGGCTGGAAAAGCGTGGTCTGCACAGCCGCGACAAGAAAAAAGCGTAATTTGCCCTTAGGAGCGAGGCATGCCTCGCCCGTGCTAAATTGTGGCACAATGCTTACACTAAGGCGGTCATCATGACCGCCTTTTTTTATCTTAAAAAAGAGAGTTCAACATGAGCCATAGCGATACTATCGTCGCCCAAGTGACCCCACCTGGCCGTGGCGGCGTCGGCATCCTGCGCATTTCCGGCAGCAAAGCCCGCGACGTGGCGCAGCAGCTGCTGGGCAAACTGCCAAACCCGCGCTACGCCGACTATCTGCCGTTCACTGATGCGGATGGCAGCACGCTCGACCAAGGCATCGCGCTGTGGTTCCCCGGCCCGAATTCCTTTACCGGTGAAGACGTGCTGGAGCTGCAGGGCCACGGCGGCCCAGTGATTCTCGACCTGCTGCTGAAGCGCATTGTCGCGCTGCCGGGGCTGCGCATTGCCAATCCAGGGGAGTTCTCCGAGCGCGCCTTCCTAAATGACAAGCTCGACCTGACGCAGGCCGAAGCGATAGCCGACCTGATCGACGCCAGCTCCGAGCAGGCCGCGCGCTCGGCGGTAAACTCACTACAGGGTGTTTTCTCCACCCGCATTAATGCTCTAGTGGAAGCACTCACTCACCTGCGCATCTACGTGGAGGCTGCGATCGATTTCCCTAACGAGGAGATCGACTTCCTCTCCGACGGTAAAATCGAGGCCCAGCTTAATCAGGTTATCAGCGATCTGGATGGCGTGCGCGCTGAAGCCCGCCAGGGCAGCCTGCTGCGTGAAGGGATGAAGGTGGTGATCGCTGGCCGCCCAAACGCCGGTAAATCCAGCCTGCTCAACGCGCTGGTCGGGCGCGAAGCGGCGATTGTCACCGATATTGCCGGCACCACGCGCGACGTGCTGCGCGAGCATATCCATATCGACGGCATGCCGCTGCACATTATCGACACTGCCGGGCTGCGTGAGGCCAGTGACGAAGTGGAACGCATCGGTATTGAACGTGCATGGAAAGAGATAGAACAGGCCGATCGCGTGCTGTTTATGGTGGATGGCACCATCGAATCCGCCGAGATCTGGCCGGACTTTATTGCCCGCCTGCCGCACAGCTTGCCGATCACCCTGGTACGCAATAAAGCGGATATCACTGGCGAAGCAGAGAATCTAATCGAAGTTAACGGTCACTCACTTATTAGCCTGTCGGCGCGCACCGGTGACGGCATCGATCTCCTGCGCGACCACCTGAAAGCCAGTATGGGCTTCTCCGGCAATATGGAGGGCAGCTTCCTCGCCCGTCGTCGTCATCTGAAGGCACTGAAGTTAGCGGCCACTCACCTGCACCAGGGCAAACAGCAGCTGCTGGGTGCCTGGGCTGGGGAACTGCTGGCGGAGGAGCTGCGTCTAGCGCAGCAGGCACTGAGTGAGATCACCGGGGAGTTCAGCTCCGACGATCTACTGGGCCGCATCTTCTCCAGCTTCTGCATCGGCAAATAGGTCTCTCCGCATATCCTTGCTGAAGCTCCGCCCCACCTTATATAACCGTATAGCGGGGCGCCTTTCGCGATAAAGTCGCAAACCACGCCCGCAACCTTCACCTAACTTCCTTTATTAAATAAATGAATAGTTAAAAAGAAATCTCTCTCCACCGCACTGAAGTTGGTATTAAATTTCTCACCGGTAAATCGATGCCGATGCCTAGGCCCATCACAAAGCGCGCGCCCTGTAGTGGCACACTGAT
>NZ_MAYS01000546.1 GCF_001756855.1 Candidatus Erwinia dacicola
GCCGGGCATGATCTGGGCGTTTTCCGCAGCCATTTGCCCCCACTAGGGCCGTCATGCTGCCACGCGCAAATTCACCGTTTAATTGCGGCGTCACCGCACGATGCTGATAGCAAACCACAAGCTGATTAAGTACGATTATCAGACTGCCGCCCACCAAGTGAGCGCTGCTAGCAATAAGGTCAGCACCATACGCAGCCATGCCGGGCAGCTGAGCATGGTGCCGAGACGGAGAAATGCCGGTGAGGTATTCATCAAAAAACTACCTATATGTTATAATGTAATAATAATAAAATCATTACGGTTATCATTAAAATGTATCTAATTATTACGTTATGACTGGATGACTAGCGCGTTTTTTATATAAAAAACTCAACATAGTGATGGTTTTGTGCGGGAGCACGCCGGAGCGAGTAAAATAATTAACTGTTAAATCATTAGTATAGGCTACACTATATTTATAATCTGACTTATCCACTCAGCTACAGCAATTAAGCTGATAAGCAAAAGTTAACTCTGAGAGGAAAAAATGCGCAAAACTTTACCATTAAAATATCGTCAAACTAACATTGAATCACTAGAATTAATGCATGAGATCCAACAGATAATTCCTAAAATGAAGATGACCTAGTTGGTTCACTGGAATGGTATTCACAAGAATGCGCGATATGTTCCCGAAAGTCTGAAAATTATTTCCTTGGAATATTTGCAACAATCGCTCGTTATAAAATGAACTGCAGCTTCCGCTGGAACGTATTCAATGCCTGTCTGGATATTGATGCGAGTGAAACAATCAATCAGTCAGTCAATTTTACCCTTACTTCTGATGCGCTGATGTTTAATTTCATTGATAATGATCGTCACAACATGTCGGATGAATTGTAATATTTAGTCAGTCGAACGGCAGGTTATTTTAAATAAGTTATATTTTTTAGATGTTTACATAGCATAGTAATTATCACTTTCTGGCATCCATGTTTAAAAGTGTGGTTTAATGGCCTGTTTTGTAAGTTTAGGAGGGCTTCATTGAATAATAGGTAATAAT
>NZ_MAYS01000547.1 GCF_001756855.1 Candidatus Erwinia dacicola
TCTTTGCAACAGTGCCCTCTTGGTGGACCATGACATGCGGTTCTGGACCGCTGCTTGCAGACATTATTTCCGGTTGCACGCTAGCGATTGCGGCTGACGATCTGTCCGTCATGCGCTATCTGCCGGGTTATGCTCCGACTGCAGCGACCACGCTGCACGGTGCCAATATTGGTTAATTAAGCCTAAGGTTATTGATTATTCAAGGAGAGGGTATGTCACGTCCGATTGTCGCAACGATTAATCGCGCTGCGTTGCGGCAAAACCTAGCAGTAGCGCGCCAAGCCGCCCCGCATTCGCGTCTGTGGTCCGTGGTCAAAGCTAATGCCTACGGCCATGGTATTGAACGCGTTTGGAAAAGTCTGGCAGAGACCGATGGTTTTGCGCTGCTCGACCTAGAAGAGGCTATCCTGCTGCGCGATCGCGGCTGTAGGAAGCCGATACTGCTGCTGGAAGGCTTCTTCCATCCCAACGATATCGAACTGCTTGACCGCTACCGCTTGACCACCAGCGTGCACAGCAACTGGCAGATCAAAGCGCTGGCCGAGGCGAAACTCTCGGCGCCGCTGGATATCTACCTGAAAATGAACAGCGGGATGAATCGACTCGGATTTCAGTCGGAGCAGTTTCACAACGCTTGGCAAAAACTGCGTTCATTAGTCAACGTTGGCGAGATGACTCTGATGGCGCATTTTGCTGAAGCGGAAAGCGCAGAGGGCATTGTCGAGCCGATGCAGCGTATCAACCAAGCAGCGCAAGGGCTGGACTGTGCGCGTTCGCTGGCCAACTCCGCCGCGACGCTGTGGCACCCGCAGACCCATCATAACTGGGTGCGGCCCGGCATTATTCTTTACGGCGCATCTCCAAGCGGTCAGTGGCAGGATATCGCCAGTAGTGGGCTGCAGCCGGTGATGAGCTTAAACACGGAAATAATCGGCATTCAGCAGCTGGCTGCCGGTGCCGCCGTCGGTTATGGCGCGCGCTATCGTGCCGCTGGCGAACAGCGTATCGGCGTGGTGGCCTGCGGCTACGCGGATGGATATCCGCGCCATGCGCCGACCGGTACGCCAATCTTGGTTGACGGCACGTTAACACGCACCGTAGGGGCGATCTCAATGGATATGATCACGGTAGATTTAACGCCGTGCCCGCAGGCCGGTATCGGCAGCAAGGTTGAGCTATGGGGCAATAACGTGAAGATTGATGATGTGGCGGCTTCTTTCGGCACCGTAGGTTACGAGCTGATGTGCGCCCTCGCCCGTCGGGTGCCGGTCGTCGTCGAGTAGACTCAGAGCGCGGTCAGCGTGCCGCTGAACGCCATCACGGCGGTATAGCAGACGGCACAGCCTAAATAATACGGGCGCTAAGAAACTGCGGCCAGCATGCCGCCGCCGATATACAGCAGCCGGCCGATCAGCGCGATAGACTTACGGCCCAGATTGTCAACCAGCGGGCCGGCGATAATCTGCCCTAGCTCCATGACCAGCAGATAGTGGTCTGAATGGTGGTCACGGGCGTTGCCAGTCCTGCGGCGATATCCCCGGCAGCGTAGGTAAATAGAGGTCAGTACCCAGTGGCGCAAGGAGCACTTGGCTGAGCAGTAGTAGAATGAATTTTTGCATGGGATGGAGAGGTGCGAAGTAAAGTAAGCCAGACATAGAGATAACGCCGGGAAAAGAAAAGCAGAAAATGGCAAAAAGGGCAATTGAGGTCGTGATAGTCATGCCCGCGGCAGGGCATGGCTATCTGTAACGGCGAGCCTGTCCGTAATTCTGT
>NZ_MAYS01000548.1 GCF_001756855.1 Candidatus Erwinia dacicola
CAGATTTGACAATAACTCGGTTTTGACTTTATACCTGCTGTTACAACACACTGTAAAAACAGATTTTTAATCTTCACAGGAGAAATGCCCATTGGAAGCCAGCGCGATCTACAGTCTTTTTATCATTGGTTCAGGACTGGTAGCGGCGAGCATTCTGCTCAGCTCTTTCTCATCTAAGCTGGGCATCCCGATATTAGTTATCTTTCTCGCCCTCGGTATGCTAGCTGGAATTGACGGCATCGGCGGCATTGCCTTTGACAACTATCCGGCAGCCTATCTGATCAGTAACATCGCGCTGGCCGTCATCCTGCTGGATGGCGGCATGCGTACTCAAGCCAGCTCCTTTAAGGTGGCGCTCGGACCGGCGCTGTCGCTGGCAACGGTGGGCGTGCTGATCACCGCTGGACTGACCGGTCTAGCCGCCGCCGGGCTGTTCGACCTTAACCTGATGAACGGTTTTCTTGTCGGGGCAATTATCGGCTCTACCGATGCTGCTGCCGTGTTCTCCCTGCTGGGCGGCAAAGGTCTCAACGAGCGCGTCAGCGCCACGCTGGAGATTGAGTCCGGCAGCAACGACCCAATGGCAGTGTTCCTGACCATCACCCTGATTGAGATGATCCAGCAGGGACAAAACGGCCTGAGCTGGATGTTTGTGGTGCATCTGGTGCAGCAGTTTGGCCTAGGGATCGTGCTTGGGCTGGGTGGCGGCTGGGCGCTGCTGCAAATGATTAACCGCGTATCGCTGGCGGGCGGCCTCTACCCTCTGCTGGCAGTCAGCGGGGGCATTCTAGTCTTTGCGATGACCACCGTGCTGGAAGGCAGCGGTATCCTCGCCGTCTACCTGTGTGGCTTTGTGCTGGGCAATCGCCCAATTCGCAATCGCCATGGCATACTGCAGACCTTTGATGGTATGGCTTGGCTTAGCCAGATTGGCATGTTCCTAGTGCTGGGACTGTTGGTTAACCCGACTGACCTGTGGCACATTGCGGTGCCTGCCACCCTGCTGTCGCTGTGTCTGATCCTAGTGGCGCGCCCGCTGTCGATTATCATCGGGCTGATGCCGTTTCGCGGTTTTAATATTCGCGAGCGCATATTTATTAGCTGGGTGGGTCTGCGCGGCGCAGTACCGATTATCTTGGCGGTGTTTCCGATGATGGCCGGTTTGCCTCACGCCCCGCTGTTCTTTAATATCGCCTTCTTTGTGGTGCTGGTGTCGCTGATGGTTCAGGGTACCTCGCTCGGCTGGGCGGCGCGCAAAGCCAGAGTGATTGTACCACCGATGGCTTCGCCCATCTCCCGCGTCGGCCTCGACATCCATCCGGAGAATCCGTGGGAGCAGTTCGTCTACCAGCTGAGTGCCGACAAATGG
>NZ_MAYS01000549.1 GCF_001756855.1 Candidatus Erwinia dacicola
CATATGTTTCATACCCAAAACATTCGAGAAAATGGAATGGCATGAGCCGATTGATATGCCAACATCCTCTGCAACTTCCCTAATAGTGATTCGACGATTTTCAAGAACATTTTTTTCACTGTTTCGATGTTTTCTTCGCTTGTTGACGTGGTCGCACCTCCAGGATGCTCATCGTCATCAACATCTTCTCGGCCTTCTGTAAAGCGCTTGTACCACTTATAAACACTTTTTTGAGACAAAGTGGACTCACCGAATGCCACAGTCAACATTTCAAGTGCACTAGAGCAATTTATTCCATTTTTAACGCAAAATTTAATACTGCAAGTCTTTGATCCAATTCTTTTAAACGTCAAAAATTAAATAGCACACAAAAACGTGCCTAACCTTTTCTGTGTCAAAAACAAACTACTAATCGAAATTGGCTCCTAATGCAAGCACATAATAAACATATGTGTCCAATTATAACAATAATCGAATGTAAACAGACCGCGTAAAATCAAAATTCACCTTTTCCTTTGAGCACACGTCGTAGTGGTTATAGTTGTCCGATTTTCTTTATTTTCACTGTCATTGTTAAATATATGTTAGAGATCAGTTCTGCAAAATTAGTAGCTTTTAGCTTTTTAATTAAAGGCAGAAACCAGAAAAAATATTAGGTCAAGTAAAAAGTTCGTTCGGTTTTTATCTAAGAGATGGCGTTATTGTCCATAGTACTAGTGTTACGTGTCGCATCATGTCATACTATACGGCGCTGAAAACGTGTTTATTCGCGCTAAAAGTTTGTCTTTGACAGTTTTTCGATTGATTTACTCAGTTCGTTGTGAGCGCTCGTCAAAGATGGACACCAACAAAGAGAAAATTCGCTATATTTTACAATTTTTCTTCGATCAAAGCGAAAAAGCAGCCAAAGCGGCTGAAAACATTAATTTAGTTTATGGGCCCGATACTGTAAACGAACGTGTAGCACAAAAGTGATTTGCTAGGTTCCGTTCCGGTAATTTCGATGTCAAAGATGCACCACGCGTCGGGAGGCCTGTCGTCGAAAATTGCGATAAAATCATGGAAATAGTGGAAACAGACCGTCACGTGAGCACTTATTTAATTGCTGAGGAACTAAAGATAAGCCAGAAAACCGTTTGGAACCATTTGCATAACCTTGGATTCAAAAAGAAGCTCGATGTTTGGGTGCCACACGAACTAACGCAAAAAACATGATGGACCGAATTTCCATCTGCGAATCGCTGCTGAATCGCAACAAAATCGACCCGTTTCTGAAGCGGATTGTGACTGGCGATGAAAAATGGGTCACTTACGACAACATCGAGCGCAAACGGTCGTGGTCAAAGCTCGGGGAAGCGGCCCAGACGGTGGCCAAGACCGGATTGACGGCCAGGAAGGTTTTGCTGTGTGTTTGGTGGGATTGGCAAGGAATCATCTACTACGAGCTGCTCCCCTATGGCCAAACGCTCAATTCGGCCCTCTACTGCCAACAACTGGACCGCTTGAAGGCAGCACTCATCCAGAAGAGGCCATCTTTGATCAACAGAGGCCGAATTGTGTTCCATCAGGACAACGCCAGGCCACACACGTCTTTGGTGACTCGCCAGAAGCTCCGGGAGCTCGGATGGGAGGTTCTAATGCACCCACCTTATAGTCCGGACCTGGCACCAAGTGATTACCATCTTTTCCTGTCCATGGCGAACGCGCTTAATGGTGAGAAGTTGGCCTCAAGAGAGGCCTGTGAAAATT
>NZ_MAYS01000550.1 GCF_001756855.1 Candidatus Erwinia dacicola
CACCTTCCGATCAGGTGGCCAGTATCAGTGTGCCACTACAGCCGCAGTATTGCAGCTTTCGCGGTGCCTGGGGTTGAGAGAGGAAGAGGCTGTTCAGTCAGTTAAATCGTTAAAGTCCTGGAAGCAGGCTATCCAGAATAACCAGGAAAGGGTTAATGTGGTGTTTGGCACCGAGGGCGGTCGCCTAAGGGAAACTACGGTTATAGACAGAGAAAAAACGTTGAATGCGATAAATTTCGCCATCAAAGTGGCTGGCGAAAATAACGGTAAGCTTATTGATAAGCACAATTTGCATCAGGCAATAGGTCTGTTCAGGCGTGTCGCAATGGCTGCCGGTTTAACGGGGAAAAATTCGCCACATAGTTTGCGCTATGCTTATGCAGAGGATGCTGCAAAATTTCACGGGAATACTATGTCTCATAAAGAGACGCTTGCGATGGTATCAATGGATTTGGGGCATGCTGATGGACGAGGCAGATATATTTCCCAAGTGTATTATAAAAATGAGCAAAGCGAGTGATCTGATTTTTTTAGTTTGTATCTAAGAGTGGGGTGTTTATGGATTTGTATCATTTTACTGGTGTGCCAATGCTACATGGCATTCTTACTTCTCAAAGTATAAATCGAGGATATGTTTCATTGGCCGATGGAAAAATATTACACGGGTATCCTTGGTTTACGTCTTCCCCTCTACCTTACGAATACGGATTATGTGATGGTTCCGAGGTTGTGACTGATAAGGATTTGGAGTTTTTAAAACGCGCCTCTCCATTTCTCACTGAGTCGCCCGCTAGAAAATTAAATAATAAACAACTTATAAGAATAAAAGTAGATGGTGAGTGGTTGAAGAAGCAGGAAGGCTTTATCCGTTTGTTAAATTCATGAGATTACTGAATTAACCGAGGGAATTGATAAAATACGCTGCAATAGATGGCATGGTTAAATTTGATAGCTTAACTGATAAAGAAATAATTAGATGGATGAAAAGCAAAAATACAAAAGAAAAAACCTGGTATGTTTTCAATGGTTGTGTTCCATCTTCTCGCTTTCTTGCCATTGACTTTAAAGTTTCAGAACACTCTTATGTTTCATATGATTTTGAATTGCATGGTAGAAGCATTATGGAAAGTGTGGGGTTGCAGACTATATCAAATGAAAAATTGTTAGAGTTGAATGTGTGTGTTCTTAATAAATTTAGGGGCTGTCCTAGA
>NZ_MAYS01000551.1 GCF_001756855.1 Candidatus Erwinia dacicola
GGGGCTGCACCATTGACTTTTACCTGTCTTCACGTCGTCACACCAAAGCCGCCTATCGCTTTATGGGTAAACTTCTGAATAATACGAAGCGCCTGCAAATTCCACGGTTGATCAACACAGATAAAGCCCCGACGTATGGGCGGGCGCTGGCATTGCTGAAGCGGGAAGGTAAATGTCCGCAGCATGTGCATCACCGGCAAATACAGTACCGGAATAATATAATTGAGTGCGATCATGGCAAACTGAAACGGATAATCAACGCCACGCTGGGCTTCAAATCAATGAAGACGGCTTACGCCACAATCAAAGGCATTGAAGTGATGCGTGCGCTACAAAAAGGTCAGGCAGAATCATTTTATTTGGGGCATCCCCTAGGCGAGATGCGTCTGGTGAGCAGAGTCTTTGAAAGATAAGACCTTTCAATAACACGAAAGGCTAACTCATCAATATCTTTGCAACAGTGCCCTTTTAAGCACCTAGCGCATTCTGCTAAAACTGAATAATCAGTGAACAGAACAAAATATAAACGAGTCTGCAGCAAAAATAAAGGCCCAAGCTTATTAATAGTCAGAAATGACTTAGATATTGCTCACAATTTCCTTTATCAAAGGCGGGCCTTTGTAAATAAAGCCGGAATATATTTGCACCAGTGAGGCGTCTGCTGCCATTTTTTCCCGCGCCGAGACGAGTGAATCAATACCTCCCACGCCAATAATCGGGATACGCCCCTGCAGCTCAATGGCAAGGCGGCGGATAATTTCCGTGCTGCGCAACTGAACCGGACGACCACTTAAGCCCCCAGCTTCATCTGCGTGCTTCAGTCCTTTTACCAGCTCTCGATCTAGCGTGGTATTGGTGGCAATCACGCCGTCAATATTGTGACGCAGTAAACTCTCCGCCACCTGGATCAATTCCTCTTCAGAAAGATCCGGTGCGATCTTTACCGCCATTGGAACATATTTGTGGTGGATTTTATGAAGATCATTCTGACGGGTTTTAATCGCCGCCAACAAATCATCCAATGCTTCGTCGTATTGTAAAGATCGCAGGTCCGGGGTGTTAGGGGAGGAAATATTGATAGCGATATAACCAGCGTATGGATAGATTTTATCCATGCAGATTAAATAATCCTCTTTGCCCTGCTCAACCGGGGTGTCTTTATTTTTGCCAATATTAATGCCGAGGATGCCGTCAAAGTGGGCCTTTTTGACATTTTCTACCAAGTTATCAACGCCGAGATTATTGAAGCCCATGCGGTTAATGATCGCCTCCGCTTCAACTACGCGGAACATACGCGGCTTGTCATTACCCGGCTGCGGGCGCGGCGTGACCGTACCGATCTCAATGAAACCAAATCCCATGGCACCAAAGGCATCAATGCATTCGCCGTTCTTATCCAGACCAGCGGCCAGTCCCAGAGGGTTTTTAAATGTCAGCCCCATACAGGTGACGGGCTTAAAAGGAAGAGACTGGCGGATCAGGCCGGTAAAAGGAGTGCCAGAAAGGCGGGTTAGCTGCTGCAAGGTCAGGTCATGCGCACGCTCAGGATCGAGCTGAAACAGCGCCTTACGAACGAAAGGGTAATACATGGTCACTCCTGAGGTTTCGATGAAAAATTGGGGTCGTATTATCCTAGTTTAGCGGCGTAAAGGGAAATGACTTGGCGCAAAAGCCACTAAAAAAATGAAGATTATTGTAGCGCGTGGTCATCCCTCCCCCAGCTATATGTGAGAAACAGCATAAATTTGCCGGATAAATTATTTAAGCCACATAGCGCGTTCTGTCAGGATGAGCCTATCGGTTCTTAAATTTGGTTAATCAATAAGTTTGGGTTATAAGGAGAAGTTATGCGCGTTATTACTCTGGCTGTTGGTCCCTGTTTTCTGGATTTGACCCTATAAATCCAGACACCAGATCACTCTTAAGTTAACGACTCGCGCCGGCGACGATACTCACGTGGTGAGCGGTATCCCAGTGCACTGTGGGGATGCTTATCATTATAATG
>NZ_MAYS01000552.1 GCF_001756855.1 Candidatus Erwinia dacicola
GGTGCGACCAGCGGGCTGCTGGACGACCTGACCCGCACCTTTCAGGGATCGGACGGCAGCCCGGCGAAGCTGGTGAAGGTGCAGCAGGACAACCTCGGCGGCGACCTTAAAGAGCTGCAGTCGGCGCAGGAGGCAATTGGCACCGACCTGTACGACCAGCTTGATGAAAGCCTGCGTAAGCTGACCCAGGACAGCACGAAGTTTTTGCTGACGGTGGATAACTGGATACAGAAAAATCCGGCGCTGTCAGCAGGCATTGCTAAAGCGGCGATGGCGGGGCTGATTTTTGTCGGTGCGCTGGGCGCAATCGGGCTGGTTGCCTGGCCGGTAATGGCCGGGGTGAATGCGCTTATCGCGGGCGCGGGCCTGCTGGGCACCGCGTTCAGCGTGGCGGGCAGCGCCATTGTGGCGGCGCTGGGCGCGATCACCTGGCCGGTTGTGGCCGTGGTCGCTGCCGTGGTTGCCGGTGCGCTGCTTATCCGCAAGTACTGGGAGCCGGTTAAGGCGTTTATTTCCGGCGTCGCCGAGGGATTTACCGCCGCCGCAGGCCCGATAAGCGATGCGTTTGTTTCACTTCAGCCCAGCTTTAACTGGCTGAGCGACAAGGTTAAAGACCTGTGGGGCTGGTTTAAAAAGCTGCTGGAGCCGGTGAAGTCCACCCAGACCGAACTGAAAAACGCCGGAGATATGGGTAAGAAGTTCGGCGAGGCGCTGGCCGAGGGGCTGAAAATCCCCGGCGAAGCGCTGGACCAGCTGATGGGCGGGATCCGGTGGGTACTGGATAAGCTCGGCGTTATCGACAGCAAGTCTGACGGGCTGAAAGACAAAGTTCCCGAACACGATCCGGTCGCACCGAACGGCCTGCCGTGGAGTCTGGCCGACACCGGCCCGGCTTATCAGCCCGTGTCGTCACCGGCGGCGAACGGCGGGTATCAGGACAAAAGCCAGAACAGCTATCAGTACGATATTCACATGCATCCGGGTATGACCAAAGATGATGCGCTGGCGCTGATTGCACAGCAGCAGGCGCGCAACGACCGCAACCGGCAGGCACAGAACCGCAGCAAAATGGGATGGGAATAACGATGATGATGATTTACGGCATGATGCCGTTTATGCGCCAGACGCTGCCTTACTCTGAACTGCAGCAGAGCGTGGATTACCGCTGGCCCACTAACAGCCGCGTCGGGCAACGGGCATCGGCGCAGTTTATCGGCGTGGGGGATGAAAAAATCACCCTGACCGGCGAACTGCGCCCGGAGGTGACGGGCGGTGCCATCTCGCTGCTGACGCTCAAGGTGATGGCCGATGAGGGCCGGGCATGGCCGCTGATTGGCGGCAACGGCACCATTTACGGGATGTACGTGGCGGAAAGCTTTTCGGCGACGCACAGCGAGTTTCTGAGCAACGGCAGCGCGCAAAAAATCCTGTTTACCCTGAGCCTCAAGCGTGTTGACGAGTCGTTAACCTCCATGTTTGGCGATCTGAAAAAACAAGCTGACGGGCTTATCAGCGGTGCAAACAACCTGCCGGGCCAGGTCACGACCGCCATCAGCAGCGCGAAAACCGCCGCCAGCGGCATTATCTCCACCGTGGGCGGGCTGCTGGGATGACGATTACCGGGTTACCCGTGCAGGCAGGCGCGCAGATACAGCCTGACTTTATGCTGACCGTGAACGCAAAAGACGTGACGGCCAGCATCCGCGACCGGCTGATTTCGCTGACGCTGACCGATAACCGGGGCTTTGACGCTGACCAGCTCGACCTTGAGCTGGACGACGCCGACGGACAGCTGGCAATGCCGGTGCGCGGGGCGGTGATTAAGCTGTTTCTGGGCTGGAAAGGCCAGGCGCTTATCGGCAAAGGTGAATTCACGGTTGACGAGGTGGAGCACCACGGCGCGCCGGATACCATGACCATCCGGGCGCGCAGCGTGGATTTCCGCGGCACGCTGAACTCCCGGCGTGAGGTCTCTTATCACGACACCACCCTGGGCGCGGTGGTGACGCAGATTGCTGAGCGCAACAACCTGAAGGCAATGCTGGCCGTAGGCTTTGCCGCGCTGCCGGTCAGTCACATCGACCAGACGCAGGAAACCGACACGAAG
>NZ_MAYS01000553.1 GCF_001756855.1 Candidatus Erwinia dacicola
ATGTTAACTTTATCACTACTCTATTTAATAATTTTCTTTTTTTGAAAGCAGCAACAGGAGCTGTATGGACTGATGCACAATATTTTATACTTGTAAGCCAGCAAGCCAAGGAACAGCACATATTTGCTCTTTCAAGATAGCTTACGCATCCTTGAATGTTATTCTTTTTGATAAAATTAACTAGCGCCAAAACCTTATTTTTTTTGGTAATTAAGTGTAACCCTATCACGTCACGCGGCCTTGACTCTCCTTTGGAGGATAGAGAAATTAACGTCACCTTGTTACCTTGGCGATTAAGTTCCTCAGCAGTAGCTATAGCTAATCGTTCGGCCCCACCAATTGTTAGGGTAGGAATTACAATTGCAATGTTCATTTTTACCTACATAAATAATGATAATTAAGCGCTAGGATAGCCTTTTTTTATTACTGTTTGGAATTTGGCTTTATCAACAGAATTGAGGTTTATAGCATCAAAGAGTAAATTCATTGTAAAAATAATATTGCTTTTTAACTTCAATTTGCTTATTTTTTTATTGTTAATCATTACTTTTATTATAGAAGGGAAAATCCAAAGCCACCACTCAATTCCAAGATGAAGTTTCATATTAACAAATCTATTAAGGTAGTGTATATATGACTTATTAATCGCTCTATCGTTATCCCCTGCTAAACTAGCCCCTACTTTATGGTATATAACTGCTTTAGGAGAACATAATATTTTGGCGCGAGCAGCTTTCATTCGCAGCGCAAGATCAACATCCTCTTCACCGAAGAAAAATTTCTCACTAAACAGACCAAGTTTTATAAAAAAATGCGTCCTGAACATTAGGGCACAACCTGTAGCAAATGATATCAGGAAATCTTTATCTTCAATCTGAACGTCATTTATTTTTTTATTCGCAAAAAAATAAATACGCTTACCATACTTAGTGATATTGCCACCACAATTCCAAATTAAATTTTTATCATGGTAATACCTAATTTGTGGTATAACAGCATCGCATTTTTCTAAAGTTTTCTTCATAATGGGAAAAAAGTTACTTTCAACAACAGTGTCATTATTTAAAAATAAAATATACTCATAATTTTTTTCAGCAGCATATAGCGTCCCTAGATTACATCCTTTTGCAAAACCATGATTGACAGAAGATCTAATTAACGTAAAGTTTTTATTCCTATTTTTAAAAAAAATCACTACCTCTATTTCATATCTTCCTAATAAACCATTAACATCTGGTTGCACATCTTTTATTTCGTATGCAATATTATGCATACCCTCAAACAGCATGTTATATTTCATTTCATCAGATGCATTGTCAATAATTAGAACATCATATAACTCATTATCTTGAGCTAAACTTTCACAGCAAGCTAAAGTATCCTCTGTACCGTTCCAATTCAGTAAAATGAATAAACATTTTCGATGGTTATCAGTCATATTATAGAGTCCCTAACATTTCAAAATTCAATAACTTTAAATTAACAACATATAAATAAACAAAACACCACATGATAATGACCAGACCTACAAGTCTTTTTTGTTTAAATCTAAGAGATAGTGCAGGTAATGAAAAAATTAAAGACACACCTAATAACTCAAAACTTCTGGATGCTAATACAGGAACAGATGACAGAAAGTAAAACACTGTAAGCATGACACTCATTATTTTAAAATAGATTATATCAAATTCAGTCGGTTTATCAGACTTCAATAAGGAATAAAAATATAGTGTAAAAAAGAATAGTGTGCAAAGTGTAATTTTACTAAAAACATTTACGTTATCAAACTTCCCTAGAAGCTGGAGATTTAAAACATAATTAGCAGCCTTCGGTCCTATCGGTGCTGGAAGAAAATTAAATATATCAATTAAAATTTGATATGTATTACTGGTAAACAAAGTGAATAATAATACCACCATTGGTGAAAAAACAAAAAACTTAGCATTTACCTTCTTATTGCTTAGAAAAATAAGAGAAATTAAAATAACCGAACTAAAATGAAACATGCTTGCAATAAATACTTTTATGATGTATTTTTTTTTGTTGCCAGATATTAGGTCCGGTATAGCAAGCAAAAACACTGCTGCTGCCGCCCCCACTCTTATTTGTGTTAAATCATGAAGAATAAAATATAGACAAGTATATACAATTAGTGAAAGTAATGGTGATTTTGAATATTTATATATCACCACCATATTTATGGGCACTGAAATCAAAGCATAAAGAAAAAATAACCCATGAATATTATTATTAAAAATCAAACTATCGAGCCAGGCAAAAAATATGAATACTGGTTCTGATATGTCGTTTACCCCGTTTTGAAAAGATAACAAAGCATTTTGATAGTTACCAGAGTCATAGTCTAAGCCCACCGGTTTAAACGTTGCCACCATAAGCATAATCAAAGACAAACAAAAAAAAAGAATGTAAACAATACTTTTTTTTATAATAATCATATCATTGGATCTGGG
>NZ_MAYS01000554.1 GCF_001756855.1 Candidatus Erwinia dacicola
CATTTTTATGCTTGATAAAAGTGTGTTCCTGCACGGCAGAGACTTACCTAAAAATCCTGTGTGCGTAGTAGAAGGCGCGATTCAATATATTATCGATAAAGAAATTAGCGAAATTTACGACCATAGCTGGTTGATTGAAATCGAGGGTAAGTTCAGCGTTAGATTGCTTACACGCATTCCTGTTAAGAAAGTACGCGTATCAAGCATTGGTGCAGGGGCGTCTTTCGACTGTTCCATTGATGATATAAATATAATCGGGCGTGTCGTTTTGACTATAAGCTAGCTCAAAATTGAGCCTGTTAAGCTGTATACAGACAACTAAAACAACGGATCTTGAATACTAATTATGCCAGTAAGGAAACTTCCTGACGGTCAATGGATCGCTGATTTTTATACTGTTGACCGTAGTAGCGGAAAAGAAGGTAAGCGCGTCCGTAAAAAGTTCTCAACCAAAGGCGAAGCTTTAGCGTTTGAGAACTATACGCTTGAAAAAATCGAAGCGGCCCCGTGGCTGGGTGAAGCAAAAGAAACGCGTCGACTAACTGACCTGGTAGAGCTTTGGTTCAGCCGCCATGGCATTACGCTTAAAGATGGCGAGAAGCGCAGAAGTACTATGACGTGGGCGTGTGAATGTATGGGCTCTCCCCTTGCAGCAGAGTTTAATGCTCAGCTCTTTACTTCTTATCGCGGTAAACGCCTTGAAGGCTATTTTGCCCGAACGAAGCGAATTAGTAAGGTAGCTCCTCGCACTCTCAATCTGGAGTTGGCTTATTTTCTTGCGGTCTTTAATGAACTGAAAAGACTGGGCGAATGGACGTTGCCGAACCCTCTCGAAAACGTCCGTCATTTCCGCATTGACGAAAGCGAAATGGCTTACCTGACCGCAGAACAAATAAACCTGCTTTTAGAAGCATGTACAGCAAGTACAGCGAAAGACCTGCTGATGATCGTTAAGCTTTGCCTGGCTACTGGCGCACGCTGGAGCGAGGCGGAGGGTCTGAAGCGATCGCAGGTTTCAGGACAGCGAATTACTTTTGTAAAAACCAAAGGTAAAAAGAACCGCACTATTCCCATTTCCTTAGCTCTTGCTGACGAGCTGCCTAAAAAGAACGGTGCGCTTTTTACCCCTTGTTACTACGCATTCCGTTCAGCTTTAGAAAGAGCCGGGCTTGAGTTGCCTGATGGACAAATGACACACGTACTAAGGCATACCTTTGCCAGTCACTTTATGATGAATGGCGG
>NZ_MAYS01000555.1 GCF_001756855.1 Candidatus Erwinia dacicola
GAAATAAATGCAGGGAATTTCTCCATTAAAAGAAAACTGCAGCACATCGGAATAAAATTTGTAAATGGATCGGAAATATCGGCTCAAGAAGCAGCTTATAATATTTTGGGAATGCATCTATCAGAAGCCAGTAATGGGGAAATATTTATAAATACATCACATCCAAACAACCGAGTAAGGATGATAAAGCCCCGACTTGAATTGAATGCTTTACAGGAGGACTCTACGGACATATATGTGACGAGTGTGCTGGAGCACCACTCTCAAAGGCCCGATCAATTGGAAGAACTATGCTTAGCAGATTTCGCAGCATGGTTCAGATTTTGCAAAACAAGCAGAAATATTTCTGATAATAACGAAGAATACAACGAAGTAGAGAACGAGGATGACACGACAGCTGCACTTCCAATGGCATTAAAGGATGGATCAGGATTTCTAAGGAAAAGGAAGCAAGCCCTTATTCTGCGTTGGAAACGTTTTAGCGTTGAAAGTTCAAGAGCCGATTTCTTCAGAGAAACCGCCATGATGTTTCACCCATGGAGAAATGAGGAAACAGACTTATTAAATAATGACGTCGAGAGTATTTGCAATTCACACAAGGAGCAAATTGAGCTGAATAAGCTCAAATATGACAAATTTTCATCGAACGAACTAGAACGGATTTTGGAAAACCTTCATGTCACAGCGGAAGAAACAGCTGATGATCGAGCTGCCTCACAACTTTTAGATCCCGAATTTAGAGCTCTAGCCGTTCCAGAGCAAACAGGAGACATTAATGTTTTTCAAGAGCACAACAATACAGAGGAAGAGGAAGAGGCGGTTCGATTAATTAAACTCCCACCTCTAATATTAGAAGACCATTTACTGGCAATGGTGCACTCACTTAACAGCAAACAGAGAGAATACTTTGCTCATGTAATGCACAATGTAAGTAAAAGGGAAATCTTCTTCGAATATGTCGGAGGCGGTGCTGGAGTGGGCAAGAGTCGGCTTATAACAACTACCAGGAACCAACCCCGAGACAGCCAAGGTGTTGGGAATTGAGGGCCTAACCCTTCATTCGGTTTTTTCACTCCCGTCAAACAGTCTTCCGGCGATCTTCGGTCACTAAATAGTGACACATGAAACACAATTCATGCCAATCTCATAGATATTAGGCTTATTATAATTGACGAAATTTCAATGGTTGGAGCAAAGATGTTTGCATATTTAGATTGCAGGCTAAAGCAAATTTTCAGGAGCACCGCTTACTTTGGAGGCATACCAATTATCGTGTTTGGTGACTTAAAGCAGCTGCCGCCAGTAGGAGATCGATGGATATTTGCGCCGAATAGGAATGATCATTACAGGAACATCGCTTTGGGATCAATTTCGGTACTTTGAGCTCACTGAAATAATGCGCCAGCGTGAAGATCAAGCATTTGCCATCGCTTTAAATAACATGTCAGAGGGAAATATGACACACGCTGACATCCAATTAATCAAAAGCAGGGAAAAGACCTCTAATGAGATACCGAACGAAGCCATCCATCTATTTTATTCAAATGCTGGAGCAAATGATTTTAATTTAACTAAACTGGCAAACACGATGACCGAGGAGTTCATTTCGACTGCGAAGGATACAATTAAGTCAAGTTCCCTAACAGAACGCAGCAGGGCAAACATTTTAAAAACTGTGAAGTCTTTTAAGCCATCGGAAACACAAGAAATGCTTCATAAATTGCAGCACAAGACTTCGATCAAATATATGGTGACAGTCAACATAAGCATAAGTGATGGTCTCGTCAATGGTGCTACGGGGGAACTAATGCAGGTTGATTCCGAATCACATAGATCTGAAAGTTCAGTGGTGCGACTATGGATAAAATTCGCAGAATCAAGAGTTGGAAGCTTTGCACGTTCCAAGCAGCCTCACAGTCGCAATGCAGATTAGACACCAATCATGAGCGTGGTCCGATCATTCCAATACAAGAGAAATGAGCAAATAACCATAGAAAGCAGACAGTTTGCGGTCATTCCAGATGAAGCCATCACGATACATAAAAGTCAAGTGGAACATAGCACAAGTTGCT
>NZ_MAYS01000556.1 GCF_001756855.1 Candidatus Erwinia dacicola
CCCTGGGGCCTGGCAGCGGCCACGCGCTCAAGGATATAGGGCTTGAACGGGGCAAGCTTGCAGGGGCTGGGGGCGCGAGGCTTGTAGCGGATATCCGCTACGGGCAGCGGGCTACGGATATATCTGCGAACGGTCTCACGAGAGCATGAAAGCTGGCGCGCGATGGCGCGTATCGACATGCCCTGACGGTGTAAAACACTCATCTCCACTCTGGTCTCCAATGTCATCATTGGCAGTGCCTTAAAACTGCCATTTTTACCCTGGGTGGGTCAGATTTACATCGGCAGGTGGGCCAGTTTTACATCGGTAGCGACACTGTTGGGCAGGAAGAAGACGCCTACCAGCAGCAGGGCAGGAATGGTAATCACGCCCAGCATCCAGCGCCACTCGCCGGTGTAGCTAAACGCAGTATCGGAAAGATACGCCCCGAGAATACCGATAGTGACCATCAGCTGGTACAGCGAAATCATACTGCTGCGAATTTTCTCTGGGGCGATTTCAGACAGGTAGAGCGGTGCGGTGTAGGAAGCGACACCAACAGCCAGTCCTAGCAGGACGCGGGCAACAATCAGCATTTCCGGGTTAGGCAAAAATGCGGACCACAGGGAGCCGATAACGAACAGCACTGCGCCGATCATCAGGCTCTTTATTACGACCAAGATAGGAAGACATCCAGCCGCTGCCGACGGCACCGATGGCGGCATCAAACATCATTGAGCTGACGATCCACTCCTGCTGATGCGCAGTAACGTTGAAGTCTTTCGCGATGAAAGGTAATGCACCGGCGATAACGCCAATATCCAAGCCAAACAGCAGACCGGCTAGGGCTGCAAGGAAACAGACGAACAGGGTCATGACCTTGTTCGATGTTCTGCTGCGCTTTTTATTATCAGGCATAACGCCTCCATTTAGTAGTACCGCTTGTTATTGTTATAGGTGTTAGAAAACCCAAGCGCATCAGGCTGTGCTTCAGATCACACTGGTGTAATCGCTTACACACCAAAAGTATCTGAAAATGCCCTTTTTCCCTGCCGCTGCGCTTTGTAACCAGTAAGTCATAGCGATTTGTAGTGTGTATTATTTCACAGCCCGATCAAAATCAGACTGTGCTGAAATAGCCCATTTTATGTCGCAATGTTAAGAGAGGAAAATCTTAATTAGCAGAAAAATAAGATGTTTATAAATGTAATCGCTATCATAAGTCCAATAAAAAAGGGTCACCCGAAGGTACCCCTGTGAAAATGCGAGCCGAAAAGGTTATTTCAGGCCAGCAGCTTCATGCAGCTGGGCTGCTTTGTCGGTTTTTTCCCATGGGAAATGTTCGCGACCAAAGTGACCATAAGCGGCAGTTTCGCGATAGATTGGATGCAGCAGATCCAGTATCTGGATCAGACCGTAAGGGCGCAGATCGAAGAACTCGCGCACCAGCAGGGCCATGGTTTCGGTAGAGATTTTCTCCGTGCCGAAGGTTTCCACCATGATTGAGGTGGGTTCTGCCACGCCGATAGCATAGGAAACCTGGATCTCACAGCGGTCAGCCAAGCCGGCAGCAACGATGTTTTTCGCCACGTAGCGCGCAGCATAGGCTGCTGAACGGTCCACTTTTGAAGGATCTTTACCGGAGAATGCACCACCACCGTGACGAGCCATGCCGCCGTAGGTATCAACGATAATCTTACGACCGGTCAGACCGCAGTCGCCCATAGGGCCACCGATTACGAAACGGCCAGTCGGGTTGATGTGATATTTGGTGCTGGCGTTGACCCACTCTGCAGGCAGAACCTGCTTGATAATCTCTTCCATCACCGCTTCCTGCAGATCTTTCTGCGAGATATCTTCCGCGTGCTGAGTCGACAGCACTACCGCGTCAATACCTACGATCTTGCCGTCGTCGTACTGGAAGGTAATCTGGCTTTTTGCATCCGGGCGCAGCCACGGCAGCGTGCCGCTTTTACGCACTTCCGCCTGGCGCTGCACCAGACGGTGAGCGTAGGTCACGGGAGCAGGCATTAGCACGTCAGTTTCGTTGGTGGCATAGCCAAACATCAGGCCTTGGTCGCCTGCACCCTGTTCCAGCGGATCGGTACGGTCAACGCCCTGATTAATGTCAGGTGATTGCTTGCCAATTGCGCTCAGTACGGCGCAGGAGTTGGCATCAAAGCCCATATCAGAATGAACATAGCCAATATCACGCACGGTCTGACGCGTGATCTCTTCGATATCAACCCATGCGCTGGTGGTGATTTCACCGCCAACCAGCACCATGCCGGTTTTCACATAGGTCTCGCACGCAACGCGGGCTTTCGGATCCTGCTCGAGGATAGCATCGAGCACGGCATCAGAAATCTGGTCGGCGATTTTATCAGGATGTCCTTCTGATACAGACTCGGATGTAAAAAGGTGTTTAGCCATTTTATTCTTTACCTTGACTGACTTGAACGGGTGGAAGATCGACTGCATAGCGCAAAGACTGGAAACCAGCCGGTCACTCAGAATTAGCGCTCCCACAGGCAAAGCGATTAGCACTAGTACAAGACGCTTAGAAGCTAACGAGTATAGACGGATTAATCTGTACGGCTATTTTAGATTACACGTTAAGCGAATTGCCAGTTTTTTTTACTTACAAGGATTTTCCAGTCAGCGTAAAGAGTGGCAATTAATCCTGACAGGGTTAGCTGTATAAAACGCCGCGCCTGCCGTTGCGGTTTTGACTTGCGCCGCACCAGACTGCCAGTCATCGTGTTTTTAGTGACTTTCAGCCTCAGTTCTTGCTTTTCTACACATTGGTTAAACTGTCACAACACCATGATATTCTCAGATTATCCTGAGTATTGTCCCTGTTGGATCTCCAATGGCATTCGCTTAAGAAAGCAACTATGCAACTATGCTATAAAAATCTAGGCGTTTTCGGAGAGGATGCTGATGGACATATATCACTATTTGAATAAAACATTTTATGATTCATGTTAAAAAATTGCCAATTCATGGCAAAAAAGGAAAGATCAATAGACAACAAATTGGTTGTTTTGTTTCTAATAAAAATTATATCAGGGAAAATAATCACGGATACGCTTATATTATTAATGAAGTATGGGCTGAGTGTGCTCGTAAAAAAATACCATTACCCCAGCATAAACCGGTCTCTGCCTCATCAATATGCAAAGCCAGAATGAAATTACCAGATAATGCAATAAAAACCATAAATAAAATATCATTTATGTATGGGAAGATAAAAACCATCCCAAAACAGGGAAAAGGCACCGACTTTTTGCTATA
>NZ_MAYS01000557.1 GCF_001756855.1 Candidatus Erwinia dacicola
GTTTTTCGAGGTAGCGGTTCTAGCCGTCATCGACGGTGAAAAGAAGTTTAAAGAAGTTTAGCGGGACGGGGGATATGCATGGAGCAGAGTATAAAGCGGAGCGCCGGTCATGCAAACACCCGAAGCGGCGCAGCAGCGCCGCTCACGCCACAGGCGTGCTACGTTCAATAAAAATGAGGAATATAACATGGGGAGTAAAGAAATACGGGATATGCTCAGGAATGATGATAATAAACCCGCTGGGTTTACTATCAGCGGTCCGGAGCTGGAAGAAAAGCAGGAAGCAAAAGGCCGTTTTGCGCGAGTGATCGATAAACTGCGTAACCCTGTTAACTATTCGAAAGTAGCGGAAGAGTCGAGGAAAGCCGTTGAAAAACATCTCGACGCAAGCAATTTATATACAAAGCGAACCCGTAAAGGCCATGTTCATTATCTCGACAAAACCAGTGATAAAACATTGTTTGTCGATACAGGCAAGCTGATTACAATGCGGAAAAATGGCCTGAGTAGTGACAGTGTGGCCGTAGCGCTGGAGCTGGCTCAAGGACGTTTCGGCAGCACCCTCGATATCAAAGGTTCGCAGAAGTTTAAAGACATGGTTGTAAACGTTGTCGCGGAAAAAGGGCTGGATATCCATTTTACTGACAAAAAAATGAATGAAGCACTTGAACTTCGTCGCGCAGAGCTGCTGAAAGCGAGAGAACAGCAATCCCGCAGCAGTGACTCGGCATTTACCATTGGTGGTGCTGAACGCACTGTCAGCCGGGAAAATAGCGCTGTTGCTAAGGAAGAAGAGCAGTCCGCGCCTGCTGGTTCAGGAAATATTGATGATGAGCCGTTATACCGTTCGGTTAATCACCTTGAAGGTAAAATTGTTAAGCACGGAGCCGCGCCATACCTTCATAAGGAAGGTAACAGCGACAGTTATTATATTGTTCTGAAAGATAAAGAAGGCCAGGAATCGACACAGTGGGGGGTTGGCCTGAAAGATGCCCTTAAGGGATTCCGGAGAGGTCAGGAAATCGCTCTGGATCTGAAAGAGTCAAAACCTGTTCAGGTCAGGGTCCGGGATGAGCAGGGCAAGTTTTCCACCCGTGAAGCTGTTCGTAACATTTGGCAGGCAACCAGTCTGTCAAAATCTGCTTCCCCAGGATCTAAAAAAGCGGCCACTTCCGATATTGATAAACCCCATCTGGCGACTGAGAAGATGCCGGTTAGAGAAAATATTCACTATCGGGATGAATACATAAAGTGGCAGCAGATTCAACCAGCGGGTACAAGTTTTGCTCGACTTGAGAGAGAGATGAAAAAAGCTAATCCTGGCGTTAAGGGGGATGAGTTCTACAAACTCCTGGTGGAAAAAGTTCAGGAACCCCAGAAAGCAGAGGGACAAAAAACAAAGCGTAACAGGGATTTTGATGGGCCAGAAATGGCATGAATTTGATTTCGCAAGGCTAGGGAAACCTGACCTTTTTTCTGTGATCAATATCATGGTGGGAATTATGTACTTGATCAGGAGTGTTTTTGTGATTAAGCTAATTGTGTTCGCTGTAATGTAGAGGAATACACACATGCTTCAAACAATACTTAGTCGCAGCTCAGTTAGTGTTACTGAGTTCAGAAGAAGACCTGTTGAGTGTGTGAGAGCCGGGAATGGTGAGGCGATTGCCATCCTGAGTAACAATGAACCAGTATTTTACTGCATCCCAGCAAAGGAATATGGCGAGTTGCTGCAAGAGCTTGAAGACGCAAAAAGTAAGCTTAAAGCAGTTAGTAACTGATTGAAGAAAAGGATCTTTGGTTGATCCTTTGATTATGTTTGACGGTCATGAACCTCATTAAAAGTGAGACTAATGTCTTTAAAACAAGTAGTTAGAAGTACAGCGTTATCACGGCTGAATTGATCCGCTTGATGGATCGTGCTAGATTACGCTGGTTTACGAATTCTTACGGGTGGGACGTTCCCGGTAATAGCGTC
>NZ_MAYS01000558.1 GCF_001756855.1 Candidatus Erwinia dacicola
AGGAGTTTTGGGTACCACAACGGACCGGCGTTTAAGCTGTCCAAGTGTGATCCTTCTTAGGATCGACCCGCTAACCTAACCTAACCTAACCTAGTAATAAAAGGGCTAAAGACCCTTTTTATGTGGTTATAGATAAACTGCGACCATCGGTTTACATGCTACTGTCTATTATTTCAGTTTTGCGACACATTTTAACATGAAGGTCATGAGGTGAACTGTAAACTCAAGAAAATTACACTTTTACCTAGCGCCGTTGGCAGCTTATGAAAGGTTTAGATATTAAGACAGAAAGAAGAAAATCTACATACTTGCTCTACATATGTGTATACCATACTTAATTATATGTAGGTAGGTAGGTAGGTAAAGTGGCTGTCATTCGACACACCTAGGCCTTTAGGAGGCCCATTGTGATACCACCGGGACTAATGTCCCCTCACTCTATTGGCTCCTCTCTGAACCACCCCGTACTTCTGATGAACTTCATCAGTACAAAAAGTTTTATCTGTGCAACCTCCGAGACGTCGTCAAGAAACCCACGACCGATGGTTGCGATTCTTTTCCTATATAGAGCTGTGCATTCGCATAGAAGATGTTTTACAGTCTCCTCTTCTTCTACTTCCTGACAGCTTCTACAATAGTCGTTATATGGTACACCTAGCCTACTTGCATGTCTGCCAATTAGACAGTGACCTGTTAGTACTCCTATCAGAGTTCTTATGTCATTCCTTTTGAATTTTAATAGTCGGTTTGTGCGACTCACGCTCCATTCCTGCCACGTTAGCCTGCTAGTTGAGCAAGTTATTGATTGTCTCCACCGAGACTCAGCTATATTTATAACATGTTCGCTGATTAAGTGTTTGCAAGTTGCCAGAGGCATAAAGATACCCTCTTTTTCAGAGGTTAATTGCAAAGTGGTGCCTATTCTGGCTAGTTCATCTGCTTCGCAGTTACCAGGAATATCGCTATGTCCTGGAACCCATTGCAGGTTTATTGTGAAGTAGGATGTCAGATCCTCTAATAGATCAAGACATTCTTTCACTAACTTTGATGAGACCATAGGAGACTTGAGTGATTTCAAGGCCGCTTGGCTATCCGTATATATATATATGCTCCTTGTTGTGAGCACACTTTTTGTCAATACCACTAGGCTTTCTTTAATTGCTGTGATCTCCGCCTGGAAGACACTGCAGTGGTCTGGCAAACGGAAGGCGATGTTGGTGTTTAATGTTGCGCAAAAGACACCACCTCCCACTCGATGATCCAGTTTGGATCCATCCGTGTAGATGCTAATTCCTGTATTCCTGTCCACCTCGCCCCTTTTCCACTCCTCTCTTGTGGGGAAGGCAATATTGTGGACCGAATTTAGCTTCCGTTCTATTGGATTGTGGAAATCCGTGGTTTTGGGTAGGAACGGGAATATACTGAGTATCCTAGAATGCCCCTTGTTGCATGCGACTAGTTGGGAGGATTCCCTCAGTCTAAGAGCTGACTTTGCTGCCACTTGCTTACAGAACAGGTCTGTTGGCAGTAAATGTAGAATGACGTTAAGAGCCTGGCTTGGCGTTGTTCTAAGAGCTCCACTAATGCATATACTGGCTGCTCTTTGTATACTTTCCATACGCTTTACCGCGTATTTCTTTTCCATTACTGGCCACCATACCAATATACCGTATGTCATGATTGGTCTGACAACTGCTGTATAGAGCCAATAAGCTACCCGAGGCGTTAGCCCCCATTTGGGGCCCACCATCCTTTTACAGGTGTAGAGTGCTGTGGCTGCCTTCTTCACCCTAGCATCCAAGTTTTGCTTCCATGAAAGCTTCCTGTCTAAGATTAGTCCTAGGTAGCTTGCCTTATCTCCAATTGTTAGTCTGCAACCATTTAATAATGGCGCCG
>NZ_MAYS01000559.1 GCF_001756855.1 Candidatus Erwinia dacicola
CGGCATTACGCATCCGGCCCGATAATTCCTGGCCTTTGCGGTAGCGCTCGCTGATATGGTTAAGCCGCTCCTGCTGCTGACCGAGGCGCTGCAGTTCGGTTTTCTGACGGCTCAGGCTCATGGTTGCCTGCGCGGACGCGGCTTTCAGCCGCTGCTGTTCGCTGCTCAGGCTTTTGGTGGAAATCCCCGCCGCATTCAGCGCCTCGCGCTGCTGCTGCACGGACAGGCGGAGAGAATTGCTTTTGGTCTGCAGCTCGTTTGCCGCCTGCCGGGCTTTTTCCAGCGCGCGGGCCTGCGCCGTGGTGGGCTTTTCCGTGTTGCGAAACTGCACGGCCAGCGCGGCCGCTTCGGCTTTGGCATCTTTCAGCTTCTGCTGCGTGACGGCAAGCTGGCCGCTGACCTTGCGGAAACCGTCTATCTTCGCCGCCTGCGCATCCAGTCCCCTGATACTTTCCCGCGTATCGCGGATATCGCCGGACAGTTTTTTACTCTGGTTCTGGATGGCCTTAAACGGTCGTGACGCCTGGTCTACCGCCTTAAGCAGCACCTGGAGTTTCAGGCTGTTACTCATCGGGATTCACTCCGCTGCGGATAATAGCCTTATGCCGCCAGTCGATAAGCTCGGCCAGCGGCATGACATACATTTCAGAGGGGGGCCAGTGAAACACGGTGGCGATATCGGCCATCAGGTCGTTGATGGTCATCCCTCCGGGCCAGCTTACCCGTCCGACTTCGGCGATAAAAAACCGATCACCTTACCGGCCAGCGCAATCAGGTCGGCAGGATCGAGGTTCAGACATTCCGCCTTCGTCAGCGCCGGGAACGTGATGCGCGGCAGCACGGTAATCAGCGCATCCACGTCAGAGCCTGCAAGGTCGGCCAGGCGGGTGCCGCGCAGCGCGCCGGAATTGGGTTTAATCACCTCAACGGTGGTAATGGTCTGCTCGCCACGTACGACCGGCGTTTCCAGGGTGACGGCGTTTTCTTTGTTTTCCATGATTTTTCTCTGCGTAAAGTCGGGATAAGGCCAGCGCCGGGCGCTGGCTCAGGGGGTTAAACGAGGCCGATATTTTTACGGCGCTGCTCCAGACGGTCGGTGCCGTTGACCTTCTCCACCATGTTGATGGTGTCGATTTCAATCAGCTCTTTGCCGTTAAAAGTCAGCTTGTAGTAGGTGCATTTGGTGGTGATTTTGGTTTCAGTGTCCTCGCCCTGCTTGGCTTCACCAAAATCAAATGCCTGGTGTTTGCCGCGCACCTCAATCTCCACCGCGATTTCCTCGCCGGTATCATCACGCTGGTAAGAGCCGGTAAAGCGCAGCGGTACGGATGCGACTCCCCACTGCGTCAGTACCAGTTCATCCATGCCGCCGATACTCCACTCCATATCCAGCGCGTCGTCGTCGAGGCCCATATCAATATGCGCCGCGCCGCTCATGCCACCGCCCCGGAACGGGTCAAGCTTGCGGGACAGCTTCGGCAGCGTGACGCTGGTCACCACACCCTGATAGCTGTTGGCGTCGTTAAAGAGGTTCATCCCCTTGAGTTTTCTTGGCAGTGCCATTGTTCAGTCCTCAGCTGTTTACGGACGCGGCGAAGTTCGCCAGATAGGTGTCGGTGATGCGCTGGCGCAGCGTTAAATCTTCCAGCGGCGGAACGGGGGTATAGTCGTAATCAATCGACAGCTTGCCCGCTTTCAGGGTGTCCTTGTCGTTGGCCGTTTCGTCATACCAGCACGTTGCGCCCAGCAGATAACCGGCGCTGACCAGCTCGCGGAATTTGGCATTGATACCCGCGATAATCTCGCGCACCAGTACCGGCGTCAGCGGCTTGTCATTGGCCCACATGTGCGCCTCGGCCATCGTGTCGGCCAGCACCTGCGCGGTGCGGGTGTAGTTCTCAAACGCAAACAGCGGATCGTCGCTGCAGGTGCGGTTGCCCCAGAAGCGAAAGCCGTCCTTGCGGATAAGCGTGGGCACGCAGGCTTCATTGAGTAAATCGGCGTCGGTGCCGGTCTGCTGCAGATCCCAGAACACCCCGGCAGAAATACCGGTCACGCCGTTCACGCCGACGTTTGAGAGCGTCTTGTGCCAGCCGGTGTCGTTATCGATTTTTGCTCGAAGGCCCAGCGCACGGGCCGTGGCACACGCCGTTTCGGCAGCGTTGGCTGTAGTGCTCCAGGCGATGAAATCCGGCCAGATAACCATGATTTCGCGCTGGCTGAAGTTCTCGCGGTACTTCATCGCGTCGGAGACGGTTTTGCAGTTCCAGGCGGAGACGTAGCAGAAGGCGCGCAGCTGCTGCGCAATACTTGCAAGCGCAGTCGCCACTTCCAGCGAGTCGAGGCCCGGCACGCCGAGGATGCGCGGCTTGACGTCGAGCTGCGTCTGCGCGCTCAGCAGCGCCTTTATCCCGGTGTACTGGCCGTTTTCGTCGGTGGTGCCGATGATATTGGAGATGGTTTCCGCTTCGGTCACGCCTTCGGCCACGCGCACCACGACGGTAACGGGTTTAGCCTGGTCGGCAATGGCCTGCAGGGAGGCAGCCAGCGTGCCTTTTTTACCGGCTTTGGCGATACCGGCCTGCACATTGGTTAACAGTACCGGCGTGTTCAGCGGGAACGCGGTGGCGTCGGCATCTTCGGCGGTACAGACCAGCCCGACGATTGCCGTTGATACGGTGGAAATGGTGCGCGTGCCGTCGTTAATTTCGACGACGCGGACACCGTGATGATAATCAGACATCTGATGCACTCCGTGTAATGGGTGCGCTCAGATTGCCCGCTCAGGCGGAAGGGTGCATTCTTTCAGGGTTTACTGGTCGGTGACAGGACAGAATCACGAAACACTGCGGCTCTTGGGCAGAAATGCAGAAACATTCCTGCCCTGGAAAACGGGCTAACGGATATCAATCAATACCGGCTCGCCGCTTTCACCTGCGCCGAGCTGTTTTCCTTCGGGGATCTCCTGCGTTGTAAAAAACCAGTTGTCATCAGGGAGTTCAACCGCGCCGGTGATGTCATGAACGCCCGGTAATACTTCGGTAAGAGATGCCGGATTAAAATATCGCACAGTGTGCTCCTGATTAATTTGGTGGGCAGTAAAGCTGCCATGAAAAGCCATTACTTGACTGTTCGCCGCTTGCCATCTGGCAGCGGGCTTTGAATCCGGTGGTGGTAACCGTGTCGTCAAGGATCATCGAAGTATGCAGGCGCTGTACCGACGCACCTGCATCCGTGGAAAGCCTTTCCGCGATAGAGATATGGCGAACGACCTTGGGTATGGATATCGGGAAAACAACCGTTGCCAGCCCGCCGGTAATGGTCGGGTTGTGACCGCTCATTTCTATCGCGCCATCTGACCAGATACTCCAGACGCCATTGACGTTACTCCCACGGCTGGTCACATACTTTGCATCGCCCAAACCAAGGTTTTTAAGAAACGTCGGGACGCTCTGAATATCGCTGCCGTTTTTCGCAATATCCATTTTTCCGGCCAGCGCATTCAGTACCGTTGCCGAAAAATGCGGATCGTTACCCAGCGCGGCGGCCAGCTCGTTCAGAGTGTCCAGCGCCGCCGGTGCCGACCCCGTCAGCGCGGCCAGCGCAGCAGCCACGAAAGCGGTATTAGCCAGCTGCTGTGAGTTATCACCGGCGGCGGCCGTCGGCGCTTTCGGGATACCGGTAAAAACGGGGCTTTTCTTTGGGGCATACTGCGTATGCGGATCCGCTGCGGCAAGATGGCCCGCCATCACTTTATCGGTATAGGCTTTAACCTCAATCACCGCGTCATCAACATATTTACGCGTTGCCAGCACCACTGACGGGTCAATCTTCAGCGTCACCGCGTCCGTACTGCTGACGATAAGGATCATGCGCACGGTCTGCGTGCGCCCGCTCCCTTCCTGCAGCTGCGGCTTGTAGGTTTCCGCGCAGTTGGCAACGGCAATCATCACGCCGTCAGCGTCAAACAGGCCAATCTCGCGTATCCAGAAACCGC
>NZ_MAYS01000560.1 GCF_001756855.1 Candidatus Erwinia dacicola
TTCAACAGCGCTAGATGGGCGGACATGATCGACGCTCTTGAAAAAAGCTTTAAAATCTTCAACTACCTCAGAACTGTGGTGCGGAGCTACCTCAGCAATAGATATCTGCTATACCAAACTAGAGAGGGATCACGACAGATAGCAGTTACGTCAGGAGCTGCACAAGGATCCATTTTAGGCCCAGACTTGTGGAACATCAACTACGACGCCATACAAAAACTCGAAATGCCAAACGAATCGTACCTAATTGGCTACGCACACGACATTGCAGCAGTAATTACAGCCCGAGACACAGAAGATGCGCGAAGAAAGCTAAACCAGGTCATGATACGGACACAAACATGGCTTGACTGACACAACCTCCAGCTCGCTACGGAGAAAACAGAACTACTTCTGCTAACAAATAAGCAGATACCTCTCGAAATAAGTATGCAAACAAGAGCCGGTGAACTACCTAGGCATAAGACTGGACCCCAGATTAACTTTCTGGGTACAAATCCAGCACGCCGCAGGAAAAGCAGCGAAAATCACCTCCCAACTCAGCAGACTAATGGCCAACATAGGGGGGCCCAGCCAAGAAAAGAGAAAGCTCCTAATGTCCACGACCATCAGCGTCCTATTATACGGAGCAGAGATTTGGGCAGATGTGTTAAAAAAGGAAAACCGGCGTAAGGTATTGGCTAGAGTATACCGCACCGCAGCCCTCAGAGTTGCATCAGCTTACCGAACGGTGTCAGGTGATGCAATATTAGTCATAAGCGGAAATGCCCCAATTGACCTTCTGGCATACGAAAGGAAAAAGCTGTGGGAGCTAAAGAAAATGTCTGAATACAACAAGAGCGCATTCGACCAAATAAAGAAAGACACGATATCAGCATGGCAACGAAGATGGGAGAATGAGAGAGTAGAAGACCTGGTCGGTCCAATAAGCGCAAACAACTTAATCAGCGTCATGATGGAGAGCGAAGCTAACTGGTCTATTATCCAGAAATTCGCAGAAACTTTGCTACGCAGCAAAAAACGAGACCTGGACGCAGGTAAGGACATGTAAATCTCTAAGACGAGAAAAATGGAACGCCACCCTGAAGTAAACCAAAAGCGGTTCCAGGGTGGGCGACGGTTCCCTAGAGGAGAGTTTTTCAGTGACCTGCAAGTGGCACATACCATTGCTGTGACGACACAATGACGATGCGGACTAATTTCATTTAGTAATGACCTTTAATGATTCTAACCGATATTTTTACTTGTTTGTGAATTTCTTTGAATTCACTGAATGTCACTGTTAATCGCTTAGCGCAATTATTTACGAAGTCAAAAGAAGGTCAGTTAAGTTAAACTCATTTCAAACAGAAATAGCCGTTGCGCATGCGCATCACTAGATTCAGGCCCTATGTTCTCTCTGGTGATGCGTGCCTGTGGCACATTGAATAACAAACTACCCTACAACGATTGACCGTAGCGTTGTAGTGTGTTGCATGCAGCCGGCGTACTGTAACGTGCGTTTAGTGCGCTGAATATACTAATATTTACTACAA
>NZ_MAYS01000561.1 GCF_001756855.1 Candidatus Erwinia dacicola
AGCGGAAGATGAGCATCTAGGAGTAGCTTCAGCGACTCCTCACTACTCGTAGTCCACCCGTTATCTACATTTCTTAGATACCCCACTGGAGTAGGATTTTTTGCAAAAATGCGCCTAAACCGTGACAGCCCTCTACACTACCGCAGAAGGCTCTCCACGAAGCCCTCTTGGCTTTCTTCAACTCGGACTTGTAAATGGCCAGTCCGGCCTTGTACAACGCCCAGTCGTCACTAGAGCCACTTTTACGGGCTTTGTTGAAAAGTCTTCTGCTCGAAGATCTGATCTCCGTTAGCTCCGAAGTCCACCAAGGGGGTTTCCCTTTGCTTTTCTGAGTTCTCAGAGGACAGGAGCTTTCAAGAGTAGTTCTACTAACAGAGCTGAAAACCTCGACGAGCTCATCGACCGCATCCGCAGATAGGATCGAATCCCTGTCGGGTGCGGTTGGAAGAGCTGATCGAAGCTTCCTGCAATACAGGACCCAGTTGGTATTCCTGAAATTTCTATAGGTTTTGAGCTCCGGGCGCGAGGCGTTCAAGCTGAAACCAATATATTTATGATCAGAGAAGGAATGGTCGTCTAGAACTCTCCATTTCGAGATCAAGGGAGCAATTTCCCTAGAGGCTAGCGTGACGTCAAGGACTTCCGCCCTGCTAGCTGTCACAAAAGTAGGGCAGTTTCCCCTATTACAAATAGAAAGGTCTACACCACAAATAAAATCAAAAAGTGACTCACCTATTGCGTTTGCGTGCCGAGGCCGCATCGGGAGATCCGATTTAGCCACCGCCTCGAGCCTTGCTCCTTTCCACACCTCCCCTACCCTGGCTACCGCCTCCTTATAAAGAAGAGCCGACCGCTCGTCGGCACACCTAATCAGTTTGTGAATGCCGAGGTTCCACCCAGCACTTTCACATCCAGGGGCTTCCCCTGACCACCTTCATGAAAACAGCGGAGATAGCAGCCGCTTCCACTCATCATGGGAGATGGCTCCATCTCCCCTGCTGCGGTCGTACACCCCAAGCTCCACTGAGCTGGCGAGTTTAGCGATTTCGCTAAACATAGGTGCGGCTCCGACCCGAGGCTTCTTGCCGAGGGAGGATTCCCCCTCCTGCGACCTCTGCCGCTTCATCGAGGTGTGGGGCCCGCTCGGCCCCACTTTCCCGTCGCCCACGTCGCTCAGCACCTGCTGATCAGATTCCTGATCAGCCTGCTTGCCACCGTAGCGCTCCAAAATCTTGGCAGCCAACCGACGATCAGACATCAGCTTTTTAGCTGTAGTCTGGCGTTTCCCCCCGGAACCCTTAGCTTTCACTGAGGACCCCGCGCCCCCCATGTACTTAACAGAGGTTCCTCTGCTAGTGCTGGCGATTCCGCCGCGCACTTTTGCCCTGCCTAAGGTGTCAGTCGGCAGATTCCTGCCCACTCCCGGTAAGCCGGGCACCCCCGGAATTTTTCTCCTCACCCTTAGGCGGAGACGGTTTCGTTCCCAAAGGTGAGGTGTTTTGAAGAGGTCGGTTTCGACCCGCTTCCTCCCTCGTCCTTGGTTATAAAGTTGCATTCATTGTAATTGGGTCCCCACTCAGAGCCGCTATCCGTCTCCTGGAAAGGTAGTCGCCTTTAAATGGTCCCAAGGTTGTCTCAGTTACGAGGCCAAGGCGAGGGTTGACGCACGCCCTTATGAGGCAATGCGTTCAGAGCCGACCAGCGCAAAGAAGGAGTCATCTCAACAAACACCTACCACACCAACTTAATGATGACAGGAGGGGAACGTACTCCGAGGCCTGCCATGGGTGTCACCCCTGCATACTCAGGTGACAGAATACCACGACCACCAGCCCAGGGTTCAAACCGATCCATCTAAGAGTCCAAGCTATGTCCGTGTCGAGCAAAGGTCAA
>NZ_MAYS01000562.1 GCF_001756855.1 Candidatus Erwinia dacicola
CCTTTAGAAATTTTAGCAAGAAAGTTCCACAATTGGCTACGTAACTACTATCCGGGGAACAAGAATCGAAATTCTCTATTTACCCAGAACGAGTACATAAACCATGGTATTGCTTCCCAATCAAGCCCGACTATCTCAATCTTCAGAGCCAATCCTTATCCCGAAGTTACGGATCTAATTTGCCGACTTCCCTTACCTACATTATTCTATCGACTAGAGACTCTTCACCTTGGAGACCAGCTGCGGATATTGGTACGGCCTGTTGAGAAGTTTGCGTAACCCCACCATAAATTTTCAAGGTCCGAGGAGAAAATATCGACACAACAGTAAATGTCATGCTCTTCTAGTCCATCTACCATATCTCTCTTCGAAAGACTTCCATGGTAGTACGACTATAAAACAGAAAAGAAAACTCTTCCGATACCTCTCGACGGCTTCTTTATGGTCGTTCCTGTTGCCAGGATGAGCACAAGGCCCATTTTTAATAACAAACGGATACTCAACAGGTTACGGAATTGGAACCGTATTCCCTTTCGTTCAAAATTATTCAAGTGTTTAATTACTATGGAATAAAAATTCATTCATTTCATTTCATTAAAACTTGAAAATTTTCGGCTTTCGCCTTGAACTTAGGACCGACTAACTCGTGATCAACCACTGTTCACACGAAACCCTTCTCCACTTCAGTCCTCCAAGGTCTCATTCGATTATTTGCTACTACCACCAAGATCTGTACCAATAGCGGCTCCATGCAGGCTTACGCCAAACACTTCTAAGCACACCATTGTACCCTCCTACTCACTAAAGTTTCAAAATTTATAATCCAACCGAAATTGTATTATAAATCATGTACTTTAGCGGTAATGTATAGGTATACAACTTAAGCGCCATCCATTTTAAGGGCTAGTTGCTTCGGCAGGTGAGTTGTTACACACTCCTTAGCGGATTACGACTTCCATGTCCACCGTCCTGCTGTTTTAAGCAACCAACGCCTTTCATGGTATCTGCATGAGTTGTTAATTTAGGCACCGTAACATTACGTTTGGTTCATCCCACAGCGCCAGTTCTGCTTACCAAAAGTGGCCCACTGGGCACATTATATCATAACCTCAACCTTCATATCAAGAAAGGTGAGGTTCTTACCCATTTAAAGTTTGAGAATAGGTTAAGGTCGTTTCGACCCTAAGGCCTCTAATCATTCGCTTTACCAGATAAGATTATTTTACATAATTTTTAAATGCACCAGCTATCCTGAGGGAAACTTCGGAGGGAACCAGCTACTAGATGGTTCGATTGGTCTTTCGCCCCTATACTCAATTCTGACAATCGATTTGCACGTCAGAACTGTTTCGGTCTTCCATCAGGGTTTCCCCTG
>NZ_MAYS01000563.1 GCF_001756855.1 Candidatus Erwinia dacicola
CCTCCTGTGAGGACAAATATTTTTTAATTTCGTTTTGTAATTGTGGTTTTAAGATTTCATGGCGGAGCTCAATTAGCGTACATCAGCAATAAAAGCAATAAAGCGCATACATGCACGTGTCTCGGAAAGTGCAATGGAAGGTAGTGATGTATTTCACTTTAAACAAAAGCTCAAGTCGCTTGAATAACATTTTGAGCGCTTCATGGAGAACCATAATCGTCAGGTTGGAGGAGCAAGGCCCTCCAAGATTAGGCCACATGATGAACTTTTGGAATCAGTAGAGGAGCTGTATACTGCAGCATGCAGCAGACTTAATCGTCTCATCGCATCGTCAAGGGTTGAATCTAATGTCGCTGACGGAGCGCACAATTGTCCCACAACATCTCTGGATGGCCATTTGGTGGATCTCAAATTGGACCCGTTAGCTATCCCGTTATTTGATGGAGACATGTGTAAATGATTAGCGTTCAAAGATGCCTTTGAAACACTGGTACATAATTCGGCATACCCAGAAGCGTTCAAATTGGGAAAACTTCGTCAGGCAGTCAATGCGGCTACTGTTCCGTTAATTGGGGGAATATACTCGGGTGGCTATCAAGAGGTGTGGAAAGCTCTAAAGGACCGCTATGACAATAAAAAGCAGCTAGCGGAAATACACGTATCGCGTTTTCTTAACCTTAAAACAGCTACCCATGAGTCATCACAATCATTATTGGCTATTGTGGACACAGTTCATGAGTCGCTGCGTGCATTGCGTGTGATGGATACCCCCATAAATCAGTGGGATGCGTTAGCTGTACCAATAGTGGTGGCAAAGCTTCCAGCGATAACCAAGCGAGATTGGTATATGAGGTGCTCTGGAGAGACGTGCTCATAGCCTTGCTCCTGAACCATCGGTTTAATTAATGGTTTGCCGCCAGCAACGACCAGTGAGGACGAATGTGGCTACCACGGAGACAGCTCTATGTGCTCATTGCGGGTTAGCGCACCGAATCGCCAGGTGTCCTACATTATTGGCTCTTAGTATCGAGCAACGATTTGAAGCCCTAAAAAAAATGAAGATGTGTTACAACTGCTTACGTACGGGTCATTCTAATCGACAGTGTCCATCTAGTAGCTGTCGAAATTGTGGACGTAAGCATAACACGATCCTATGCCGAAAAAAGTCAACGTTTGCTTTTACGACTACGGCAGCCGCAGGCAATGAGGTACCTGCGGAGGTGCCGACAACCACAACACCTGCGAGGCCCCTCGCTGCCAATCCAAAGCCGATAACCCTTTTAGCAACAGCGCGTGTATATGCAGTTGGAGAAGCATCGGTGCAGCGAGTGGCACGAGTTCTATGCGATCCCGGATCACAGGTTAGCTTTGTGACGGATCGTCTAGCGAATTGTTTGCAGCTATATCGACCGAAATGTGATGTGAGGGTAGAAGGCGTAGGTGCTACCATCAATACTCGAGTGAAAGGCAGCGTTACGTTCA
>NZ_MAYS01000565.1 GCF_001756855.1 Candidatus Erwinia dacicola
TTTTGGTTATAAATGTTGGCATACTACCTTTGTTACATAACAAAAGCTTACTTCCTATTAAATAATTAAAGAGCAACTCACCCCTTTCATTAATATCCGTGCTTCCCCATAGAGTATGGTGCGCATTGGAGTCGCACCCAAGTATAATCGAACACTTGGATGCTTCGGCGTCTCGTACCAGCTCCTTGAACAGCTGCGATGGTACTGCTACCTCGTCGTACGGCATGTAGCATGATGCGAGCCGGTATTTCCTCTTGCTCGTCTCCCAGCTTACTACCGTAGTGTCGTTACTACTGTAACTGTGTAATAAAAAGACATTAAGCTTTTTGTTAGCCAATATACATGTCCTAGGCTTACCTACACAACCATTCGCGTATAAATTATAACCCGGTGTCCTCAGACCGCAAATACGCCCTCCGTTAACCCATGGCTCCTGAATGAGGACAAAGTCAGGCCGTTCTTCTGCCATGCGGTTAACTAGGGCTAGAGACGCTAGTTTGCTGTGGTGTAAATTAATTTGGAGAAGACGCATTAGTTATGGTCTTCTCTGCATCATCATGAGAGTCGCTTAAAAGCTCACTCTCAGTGTAGAGTTTAGAGAGTCTGACCCCGAAGTACACTCACCTTGATCCGTGATCTCTGCGTCGCTCGAGGACTCCACTGGATCTTCCTCGACTTCGCACTCCGATTCCGATGCCAAGTTTTCTCCTGCATCGGCGTCTGACTTGTAGGTCATGACCTTTACTTTTGTGAATCCGTAGTTGATCTCTCCGCCACTTTTCGCTAGCGGTTCTACGGATTCTTTTGTTAGAAGCAGCAGAATCTGCATTGTGGCTCGTTTCGTCTCCACACCAGATTCCGCTGCGGGGTCATCGAAGGCCCTGACGAATCTCCATCCCCCAGTTGGGATTACAGGCTTTTATGAGCTGCATTATCTGGTCTGGCTGCGATGGTGTAGCCGGGATCCATACCCTTGCCCTCGGTCGTGATGGGATATCTTTTTTATCTACCGCTACTAGCCTGGCTCCGGGGTAGACCTCCCACACCTTAGCTATTGCGGCCTTATATAGCTGGACCGATCTCTCGTCGTCACACGGTATCATCTTTATCTGACCCTGATACCATCCGGAATCCGTACATGACGGGGATGACCCTGGATTGCTTAGTAGCACTTTCAACCCCACATTCGTCAGTGCGGC
>NZ_MAYS01000566.1 GCF_001756855.1 Candidatus Erwinia dacicola
GAAACGGCGGAGGCCGTCATCGACACCGGTGCCTCAAAAAGTTTCGTGTCGTCACGACTTGCAGAACGCATGGGCACGACCGGGAGTGGTAAGAAGGTAACCGTAGCCATGCAAATACAAATGGCCGACGGTACCACCAGCAAGATTTACGACGCCGTAAAAACCAACATCCAACTCGGACAGTCATCGCTCCAAGCAGTGTTACATGTTAAGCCCGGTGCGATTGATGACGTCATACTCGGGTTAGATACACTGGGGAGCATGGGAGCTAAGATATCCTGCGGAGGTCATCAGGTAGTGCTGACAGCACCAGATGCTCAGCATTCAGCGGCCTCCTACACCATGCCACCAGAAAAGGTAGGCAACGCAACGCCAACTACACCAAATAGCCGACTACAAAAATCCAGTAGAACGAAGCGCAACAAAAGACGTAAACTAAAGTGCAGGAGGATTAATAGAGTCGAGCCTAGATCGACCATCAACGAGAGAAACGAAGCGGCTCCTCTTAGCGAAGGAGGTTCAAAAATTTGAAACCATGAGTGGAGTGATTGCAGTGGCGGAGCATAAAATCACTATGACCGACAACCGCCCCATCAAGCAACGATATTCTCCACGAAATCCAGCGATGCAAGCTATTAGCAACAACGAGATCGATGAGCTGCTATCGAAGGGATGCATCGAACCGTCTCACTGTGTGGGCGCCGACTGTATTGGCCCGGAAAAAAAACGGCGTAAATGCACGGATTATCGGCAACTCAACGCCCGATCAGTACCCGACGCATACCCCTTACCTAGGATACAACACATATTAGACAAGTTACGACAAGCAAGGTATATTAGTAGTCTGGACCTCAAGAACGGCTACTGGCAGATACCTTTAGAGCAAGGCAGCCGCCCATACACAGCCTTCACCGTACCTGGGCGTGGCCTATTCCAATGGCGCGTCATGCCATTCGGCTTACATTCGGCACCTGCGACGTTCCAGAGGGTACTCGACCAGGTCATAGGCCCTGAGATGGAACCACACGCCTTCGCCTACATAATCGTGATAGGCTCTACATGTTCTGCTTCTATATGTTCCTCGATATACAGAATCTACGAAAGGTACTGCAGAGACTACAGCAGGCCAACCTTCGAATCAATCCTGAGAAATGCGAGTTTTTTAAGAAGGAACTTCGGTATTTAGGTCACGTGATCAGTGACAAAGGCATCCACAACGACCCCGAGAAAGTAGCAGCAATCCAGGAGCTGAAGCCCCCAACTAACGTAAAAGAAGTACCCCAATATCTTGGAATAGCCTCCTGGTATCGCCGCTTTGTACCCGACATCGCGACGACCAGCTTACTGCACTCTTAAAAAAAGGGAGACACTGAAAAAGGGGAGCTGAGCAACAAGAAGCATTTGAAAGTATCAAGCACAAGTCAACAGAGGCTCCTGTCCTCGCATGTTCGGACTTCAGTCAGACATTTACCTTGCAGACGGACTATAGCTACATCAGTCTTGGGGCAGTGCTGACACAGAAATTGGAAGCAGGCGAAATAGCTTAAAGCGGTTCCGGATGGGGGGAAAAGAAAGT
>NZ_MAYS01000567.1 GCF_001756855.1 Candidatus Erwinia dacicola
TGTCTTCACACAACAGAGCTATCTGGTATCGTAATCCTTCGGTTCACTGCTGATATTTCATAGTTACTCGCTCATCTTTAGTCGGAAGAGCAGGATAGCTTATCGGTAGCTAACCGTCCCTCCATCTACATGACCGAGAGTTGCACTTATTATCTGAATTCGCGTCTTACATCGATATATCCCATTGATTTTCAGTTGAATAACTTCAATGCTGACACGGCAGTTATCTTTGTGTGTAGTTGCCGTAGACTGGAGTGGCTATCCGTCCCAGGAGCATCATGTCCTTCGCGCAAGCCTTCTTTGTGACGGGCGTTCTGTCCCTTTATTGAGCAAGGTCGTTCTTTTTGAAAAACAAAATAATCCATTGATACAAAATAATTTCCTTGATTCTTTCGCTCAATCTCTGCCACCCGATGCCAGAGTTATTATTGTCAAGAATGCTGGATTTCAGAACGCATGGTTTCATCATATTACTTCGCTGGGCTGGGATTTTATTGGTCGGATCAGAAATAACGTTCACTTTTGTCTCGATAAGACTCGTGAAATAGGGTTAAAAGTGTCGGATTGCCTGGAATGTAAAACGCCGGAATATATGGGGCAGGGGAAGCTGGTCAAAGAAACGAAAAAAAGCATCTAGGAGCATTTTTACACCTATAAGAAATTGGCAAAAGGGCGAAAAAAGAAACGTTACGAAAGGTAAGCCCGGTTTAACCGAAACCGACAAAGAACAGAATAAATCGACAAAAGACGCTTGGTTGATCTTCAGCAGTACAGATGATTTCAGGCCACGAGAAATCATCAAGTTATACAGCCGTCGGATGCAGACAGAGCAGAACTTCCGCGACTAAAAGAGCGAACGCTTTGGTCTTCGGGCCAGTAAAAGTTGCTCAACAGGAAGAATGCTGGTTCTGAGCCTGCTGGCAACGCTGAGTACAATTGTCATGAGGCTTCTTGGTTATCACTCTGAAAATCAGGGGTTACACCTGGAGTACCCGGCCAACAGCATTAAATCGCGGCGGGCTATCTCGTATCTGACGTTAGCAAAAAATGTTCTGCGAAACTCCCCGCCAATTTTAAAGCGAACGGTACTGAGTACAGTTCTTAACCATCTGACTAGAAACTACCGAAATATGGTGTTGGTTTATTAGCAGTAATTTTCTGGGGATCCCTTAGCACGTTGGCTGGGCTTCTGGCTGGGGGGATAAACCTACACTTAATACATCACCTGTTTCCCCACTGGAACCACCGTCACTATCCCGAGCTGGCACAGATCGCCGCGGTGGCTGCACGCTATGACTATCAATATCTCAGCCTGACGCAGTTGCTGAGCGCCCAGCGGAGATTTTTGCATCAGCTGGGGAAGAGGGATAATGCTGCATGCAGCCCGTTCAGAATATTTGTAATTGTCCTTCGGTTTACCAGACATTTATACCTACCACAGCCCGCTGTATCCAGCTAAAATGCCTTCAGCCGCACTAGGAACCCCGGTGATTTTCACACAGTTTCCGGGGTAGGTGAACAAATTTATCAACAGGTTAGGTGTAAATGCGCATATTGCTGAGTAATGATGACGGTATCCATGCGCCAAGCATCCAGACACTGGCGAACGCCCTGCATGAATTTGCTGAGGTGCAGGTGGTCGCACCCGATCGTAATCGTAGCAGCGCCTCCAATTTGCTGACGCTTGAGACGCCGCTGCGGACCTTTAACTATCCGGATGGCGATATTGCCGTGCAGATGGGCACGCCGATGGACTGTGTCTATTTCGGGGTGAATACCCTGATGCAGCCGAAGCCGGACATCGTCGTTTCAGGCATCAACGCTGGCCCTAATCTGGGCGATGACGTGATTTACTCCGGAATGGTCGCTGCCGCGATGGAAGGGCACCACCTCGGGCTGCCTGCGCTGGTCGTGTCGCTGGACGGGTATCAGCATTATGAAATTGCGGCGGCGGTGACCTGTTCGATCCTTAAAGCGCTGCTGCGTGAACCGCTGCACACCGGGCGCATCTTCAATATCAACGTGCCCAACCTGCCGCTTGAAGAAATAAAAGGTATCCGCGTGACGCGCTGCGGCAGCCGCCATCCCAGCGTTCGGGCGATTTCCCAGCAGGACCCGCGCGGTAATACGATGTACTGGATTGCCCCGCCGGGTGAAAAGCTGGATACTGGTCAGGGAACCGATTTTGCCGTCGTCGATGAAGGCTATGTTTCGGTGACCGCACTGCACGTTGACCTGACCGCGCATGCCGCGCAGGAAGAGGTCTCCTCTTGGCTGGAAAACTTTGAGGCCAGCCGCGAATGGTGAGTGGTCGCATAGAGACGTTGCTAGCGCAGCTGCGCCTGCAGGGCATCGATGACGAACGGTTGCTAAAGGCGATTGAAGAGGTGCCGCGCGAGCGTTTTGTCGATGAGGCTTTCGAACATAAAGCTTGGGAAAATACCGCGTTGCCAATTGGTTCCGGGCAGACGATTTCCCAGCCCTATACGGTGGCCAGAATGACCGCGCTGCTCGAGCTGATGCCGGCATCCCGCGTGCTGGAAATCGGCACGGGTTCCGGGTATCAGACCGCGATTCTGGCGCATCTGGTGGAGCATGTCTGCTCGGTTGAGCGGATCAAAGGTTTACAGTGGCAGGCCAAGCGCCGCCTCAAACAGCTAGATCTGCATAATGTCTCTACCCGCCACTGTGATGGCTGGCTCGGCTGGCCGTCACGCGGGCCATTTGATGCGATTATCGTCACCGCCGCGCCGCCGGAAATCCCCACCGAGCTGATGTCGCAGCTCGACGATGGCGGCATCATGGTGCTGCCGGTGGGTGATGAGCAGCAGGTGCTGCAGCGTATCCGCCGTAAAGGCGACGAATTCCAGATTGATAGCGTTGAAGCGGTGCGCTTTGTCCCGCTGGTAAAAGGCGATCTGGCCTGAGTCAGATTAAACTAGGACAGTCCTATACAACTCAACTGTTCCGTGGCACGCCATCATTGATATTGTTAGTATTGATTAAATTTGCGCATGCGGGCCTTGCTGCCGTCAGCTATATTGTGTCTCTGTAAAGTATTGCCGTAAGTGGGGGATTAATGAGCACGGGAAGCCCAGTATTTAAATTGCGCCGTATTGTGGCCGTTTCATTGGTGGGATTTTTGCTGGCAGGCTGTACCAGCAGCGATAACACGCAGGCCCCCATCAGCTCCGTTGGCGGAAATGATTCCGGCATGATGAGCAGCAATTCCGGTATGAGCAGCTCATCAGGCACCAGTACCGGCGGTAGCAACGGCGGGTTTATTCGCCCGGCTTGCCCACCGCCTACCGGCGGCATGGTTGCCCTTTCTGCCGCCCCTGAACAGAACGTGACCACCGAAAATGACCACATCGTCTACAACCGTAGTTATGGGAATATTCCGAAAGGTAGCTACGGCGGCGACAGCTATACTGTTAAACGCGGCGATACATTGTTCTACATTGCTTGGATTACCGGCAACGATTTCCGCGACCTAGCACAGCGCAACAATATCGCCGCACCTTACAGCCTCAACGTCGGCCAGCAGCTACAGGTCGCTAACGGTACCGGTATGCCTATCACCGGCGGCAATGCGGTCACGGTAGCCGATGCTACCGCTGGTGGTGTCAGCACGCCTCCATCCGGTGGGCAAATGACAACCGCAACGGTTGCACACCAGCCGGTAATTACGTATTCTGAGGATTCAGGTACACAAAGTGGAGGCAGAATGCTACCTTTGTCCGGTAAAACTGCTGCAACGACAACAGTGCCGGTTACCGCCCTAACCGTAAGTAGCACGACGGACAGTACTACCCCTGTGGGAAGCTGGCGTTGGCCAACAGATGGTAAGATCATTGATAACTTCTCTGCCTCCGAAGGTGGCAATAAAGGTGTTGATATCGCGGGATCTCGTGGTCAGTCCGTCGTTTCCACCGCCTCTGGTCTCGTGGTGTACGCCGGTAACGCGCTACGCGGATACGGTAATTTGATTATCATCAAACATAATGATGACTACCTGAGTGCCTATGCCCATAACGATACGATGCTGGTCCGTGAACAACAAGAAGTGAAAGCGGGTCAGAAGATTGCAACCATGGGCAGCACTGGCACAAGCTCGGTTAGATTGCACTTTGAAATTCGTTACAAGGGGAAATCCGTAAATCCGTTGCGTTATTTACCGCAACGTTAATCCGGCAGAACCTTGGTGTTCTGCCCTTGGGATCACGGGTAGGAGCCGCTTATGGGTCAGAATACGCTGAAAGTTAACGATTTAAATGGAGACGCGGAATTCGACGAAAACGGAGCTGAGGTTTTTGATGAGAAGGCTCTCGTCGGAAATGAACTTGGTGATAACGATTTAGCAAAAGAAGAGCTGCTGTCGCAAGGCGCAACACAGCGTATCCTTGATGCCACGCAGCTATACTTAGGAGAAATTGGTTATTCTCCATTGCTCACAGCAGAAGAAGAAGTTTTTTTTGCCCGACGTGCACTCCGTGGTGACGTGCCATCGCGTCGCCGCATGATCGAAAGTAACCTGCGTCTGGTGGTGAAGATTGCCCGTCGTTACAGCAATCGTGGTCTGGCGCTGCTGGACCTAATTGAAGAAGGTAACCTCGGCCTGATCCGTGCAGTAGAAAAATTTGACCCGGAAAGAGGGTTCCGTTTCTCTACTTACGCCACTTGGTGGATTCGTCAGACTATTGAACGGGCGATCATGAATCAAACCCGTACCATTCGTCTGCCGATTCATATCGTAAAAGAGCTGAATGTTTATCTGCGTACTGCGCGTGAACTTTCCCACAAGCTCGACCATGAGCCAAGTGCGGAAGAGATAGCTGAAAAGTTAGATAAGCCTGTTGATGACGTGAGCCGGATGCTGCGCCTCAACGAACGCATTACCTCAGTTGATACGCCGCTGGGTGGCGATTCTGAGAAACAACTGCTGGACATCTTGGTCGATAAAGAAGATAACGGCCCGGAAGATACCACGCAGCACGATGATATGAAGCAAAGCATCGTTAAGTGGTTGTTCGAACTGAACGCCAAGCAGCGCGAAGTGCTGGTACGTCGTTTCGGCCTGTTAGGTTACGAAACGGTTACGCTGGAAGATGTGGGTCGTGAAATCGGTTTAACCCGCGAGCGTGTACGTCAGATTCAGGTTGAGGGCCTGCGTCGTCTGCGTGAGATTCTGCAGGCGCAGGGGCTGAATATTGAAGCGCTGTTCCGCGAATAACACGCGAAAATAAACTGTTTTAATAAATACTGAACAGGGTAATGCGAAAAGCGGTGACTTCGGTTACCGTTTTTTTATTGCCTGCTATTCCGGGTTCTTGAGAAGTAGGGGCGAGGCATGCCTCGCCCGCGTTGAGGTCGGTGCTACACCAGCGACTTCAAGCGGTAAATCCACTCCAGCGCCTGGCGTGGCGACAGCGAATCCGGATCCAGCGCTTCGAGCGCTTCTACCGCCGGAGAAGTCTCTTCTACTAGCAGTGGCAGCTGCGAACCGTCGGCTTTGGTGGCGGCTGCGCTGCCTGACAGGGCTTCGAGCTCCTTCAGCTTCTGGCGCGCGCGCTTGATCACCTCTTTCGGCACCCCTGCCAGCGCGGCAACGGCCAAGCCATAGCTCTTGCTGGCGGCGCCGTCCTGCACTCGGTGCATAAAGGCGATGGTATCGCCGTGCTCAACCGCATCAAGGTGCACGTTAGCCACGCCTTCAATCTGTTCCGGCAGCGTGGTCAGTTCGAAGTAGTGCGTGGCAAACAGCGTCATCGCCTTGATGCGGCTGGCTAGGCTCTCGGCACAGGCCCACGCCAGCGACAGGCCGTCATAGGTTGAGGTACCGCGACCGATCTCATCTATTAATACCAAGCTGTATTCAGTGGCGTTATGCAGGATGTTGGCGGTCTCGGTCATCTCCACCATAAAGGTCGAGCGGCCTGAGGCGAGATCGTCCGCCGCTCCCACGCGGGTAAAGATGCGGTCAACAGGGCCTATCACCGCCTGCTCGGCAGGCACGAAGCTGCCGATATAGGCCATCAGCGTAATCAGCGCGGCCTGGCGCATATAGGTACTTTTACCGCCCATATTCGGGCCGGTAACCACCAGCATGCGGCGCTGGGGTGACAGAGAGAGCGGGTTGGCGATAAACGGCTTTTTCAGCACCTGCTCAACCACCGGGTGACGCCCGCCGGTCAGCTTAATCCCCGGCTTATCGGTCAGCGTCGTGCAGCTGTAATTCAGCGTCCAAGCGCGTTCGGCAAGGTTGTTCAGCACATCCAGCTCGGCCAGCGCCGAAGCGCAGTTCTGCAATGCTTCCAGATGCGGCAGCAGCAGGTTGAACAGCTCGTCGTACAGGCCTTTCTCCAGCGACAGCGCTTTGCCTTTTGAGGTGAGAACCTCGTCCTCATACTTTTTCAGCTCGGGAATAATGTAGCGCTCGGCGTTTTTTAGCGTCTGGCGGCGCACATAGTGGATCGGCACCAGATGGCTCTGCCCGCGGCTGACTTGGATGTAATAGCCGTGTACGGCGTTGAAGCCGACCTTCAGCGTATCCAGCCCCAGTTTTTCACGCTCGCGGAGCTCCAGTCGGTCAAGATAGTCGGTGGCGCCATCCGCCAGCGCGCGCCATTCATCCAGCTCGGCATTGTAGCCGGGAGCGATCACTCTGCCGTCGCGCACCAGCACCGGCGGGGTTTCGATAATCGCCCGCTCCAGCAGTTCACGCAGCTCGGTAAATTCGCCCATCTGTCTGCGCAGGGTCTGCAGGTGGGCAGTATCGTTATGCTCCAGCTCAGCGTTGAGCAACGGCAGCTGCTGAAAGGCATGGCGCATGCGGGCTAGGTCGCGTGGGCGGGCAGTGCGCAGCGCCAGGCGCGCCAGAATACGCTCTAGGTCACCGACCCGACGCAGCAGTGGCGTCACGGATTCATGCAGGTCCTGCAGCGCGCTGATGCTCTGCTGGCGCTGAGCGATCGTCTGAGCATTGCGCACCGGCATATGCAGCCAGCGTTTCAGCATGCGGCTGCCCATCGGCGTAACGGTTTTATCCAGCACCGACGCGAGGGTGTTCTCAATGCCGCCGGCGAGATTTTGGGTGATCTCCAAGTTACGGCGGGTAGCAGCATCCATAATAATGCCGTCCTGCTGGCGCTCCATGGTCAGCGAGCGAATGTGAGGCAGCGAGGTGCGCTGGGTGTCTTTCACATACTGCAGCAGGCAGCCTGCGGCGCGCAGAGCGTGGTGGGCCTGTTCAACGCCAAAACCGCTCAGGTCACGGGTGGCAAACTGCAGGTTCAGCTGCTGGCGCGCGGTGTCCAGCTCATACTCCCACAGCGGGCGGCGGCGCAGGCCACGACGGTTCTCAATCAGCGCCGTCGCGGCAAAATCTTCCGGATAAAGCAGCTCTGCCGGATTGGTACGCTGTAGTTCAGCCGCCATAGTTTCTAGGTCGGTTGGTTCGGCAAGGCGGAAGCGGCCGGAGCTGATATCCAGCGTGGCGTAGCCAAACCCGCGCTGGCTCTGCCAGATGGCCGCCAGCAGGTTATCTTGGCGCTCGTTAAGCAGCGCTTCATCGCTGATGGTGCCGGGGGTGACGATACGCACGACTTTGCGCTCGACTGGCCCTTTGCTTAGCGCCGGGTCGCCAATCTGTTCGCAAAGCGCCACCGATTCGCCTAGCTGCACCAGCTTCGCTAGGTAGTTTTCTACCGCATGATAGGGCACGCCCGCCATCGGAATGGGTTCACCGGCCGACGCGCCGCGTTTGGTGAGTGAAATTTCCAGCAGCTGCGAGGCGCGTTTCGCATCATCATAAAACAGCTCGTAGAAATCTCCCATGCGGTAGAACAGCAGGATCTCAGGATGATCAGCCTTGAGGCGCAGATACTGCTGCATCATCGGCGTATGGCTAGAGAAGTCCTTATCAATGTCTTCATTCATGTTGATTTTACTCATTTTTTAATTCTTTCAAGTGCTCATGTGACCCCAGGTAAAACTCCTTTAAACCCATATAAACCCATAAATTTGTAGCTCACTTGTAGCCCAAAGCGTGATAGATTGATTGCACTCCTTCTTTGGGCTACAAATGGTGGTGATACTTTGAAAACAACTTTCAATCAGGCTTTGTTATCAACAAGTTAAGTATTAATATTAAGCCTGAACTCAGTAGCTTTGGAAAAGTCGTTTTCGAAGCCAACCCTGACCAAAAACCTTACATAGTTTTTGACGATCATCGAGATTCACCCGTTGGTTTCGGTGTGAAGGTCAGTTTGACGAAAAAAACCTATGTAATCCAGCGAAGAGTAGCCTCGTCAGATCGTAATGTTAGTGAGGGTAAGAAGCCAAGCTCTGTCTTGAAAGTAAAGGTTGGAAATGTGTCTGATTTTCCAAGTATCGATCAAGCCCGTGAGGCAGCTCGGCAGTTGGTTCAGACAATGATTGCAACAAAGAGAAATCCCAACAAGATTAAAAGGGAACTCGATTTGGCTGAATTGACTGTGAGTGAAGCTTTTGCCCAATACAGGAGTCACTTACTTGGCAGAACCAAACCTGCTAAACCAAACACTCTCAATGTGTTAAACAAAGCTGAGAATCGGTTGAAAGAATGGCAAAACCTTCGAATCAAGGATCTTACAGGTAATGAAATCGTTCGAAAGTTTGACGAGATTGCTTCAAGAGCCAGAACAGCAGCAGAACAGACTTTTAGGTGGGCCAATGTTGCTGTAAAACACGCAATCGAGATCGAAGCTGGGAATGCTCAGACCTAGCAACGACAACCTTCGTTGTCCTATAACCCTTTTTCAATTTTAAAGGTACAGAAGAAGTTCAGAACACGATCTGAGCTGGAAGATAGCTATCGTGCCAAGGGCGTACGAAATCCATTGTCCCCCAAAGATACTTTGGGACGGTTTCTAGCTGTATTACACAATAAGCGAGGTTTTAATCGTTTGGGTTGTGATTATCTGTTGCTGACCATTTTGACAGGAGCCAGGAAAGAAGAGACAGCAACACTGTGCTGGCGAGAGGCCCTGACAGAAGAGGAAGTCAGAACGACAAGCTATGTCGATCTCGAAAACCGGGTTATTCGTTTTTACGACACGAAAAATCGTAACGACCATGAGCTTCCAATCTGTGATGCTACAAAGCGAATTTTGGAAGACCGACGAGATATCGTCAACGATACCGAAATACGGGCAGATAAACGCAAATGGGTTTTTCCGGCTCGTTCATCACGAAGCAAGGTTGGATATTATTCTGACAGTAAAAGCTTGTGCGAGTATATCTGCCAGGAAGCTGGAATAATGAAGCTGGGAATGCACGATCTACGAAGAACCTTTGGTCGAGTTGCAGAAGGGCTTACTTCGTATGCAGTGGTGAAAAGATTGCTTAACCACCGTAATACCACAGACCCTACTGAAAGATATGCTGAGCCTGATAAAGAGCGGGTATTTGATGCTCTTCAACTGATTGAGCTTCATATGCTGATGACGTCACCAGAATTGTATAATACACTTTTGGCTTCGGCGAAGTACCCACCATTGCCAGAAAATCAGGAGAACAAGGAATGAGTACTATTGATACTTTAAGGGAATACGCCGAAGTATGGCGGCTATTTGGTAGTATGCCAGATGATGCAACCCTGAGTGCCGAAGTTTCGGCCCTGGTGTAAGTGTCAAAACATTGGCTCGTTATCGCCAGACTGGTAATGGCCCTACTTATATCCAATACCAGGCTGAAGATAGCAAAGCAAGAAATCAACGCGTAAATTATCTGTTGGGTGATTTAAAAACCTGGCGGGATAGTCATAAAGTGAACAGCACAATGGAAGCAGCACAGCTCCGTGGGTTGGCTTTTGCTTCTTTGGCTGATTTTACCAAGCCAGAGCCTTTCTGGACTATTGATAATAAAATTTATGCTCATGTCCTTACTGTATCTGACGAAGTATTCAAGGAGCTATTAAATACCTCTCGCGCAGAAGTTATTTGGATCTCTCTTGAGAAAGTGTTGTTTGAGAACTGGCATGCTTCGAGAGAGCGTCAGAAATGGAATGACGTTTTTGTTAGTGTACTAAGTGGGATGGTTAAATCATGTGAAATTGAACAAGAACGTCATATACTTAATGATATTTTATGATTAATTTCATTCCCAATACAAAATTGAAGGGGCTGTCCTAGATAAGGTTTAAATTTTACGTTTAACTATCTGTTTTAAAATAGTTAATTGCTGTTTTGCACTTGGAGTGTTAAATCG
>NZ_MAYS01000568.1 GCF_001756855.1 Candidatus Erwinia dacicola
CTTTGCAACAGTGCCCATAATTTAACCTGTTTTTGATGTTGAATTGAATATATCAAAATCAGGCAATTACACAATCTCGTGTATAGGCTCTCAGAGCAGGGCTTTCGGCTCACTGGTGGCAGCTGATGCAGAAGCCGCTGGTGTTGCGGCTGTAGCAGACTGTGCCACTTTCGCTTCCAGCTCGGCTAGGAGTTGTTCCAGCGCGGTCAGCTTCTCACGCGTGCGCAGCAGCACCTGAGTCTGCACATCAAACTCTTCGCGATTCACGACGTCCAGACGGGTTAAATGTGCCTGTAATGTCTGGCGAATTCTCTTCTCCATATCATCAGCCAGCTCGCGGATCTCTTTCGGTATAGAGTCATGGACCTGACGGGCCAGTTGTTCAATTTTTTTTGCGTCGATCATAGCGGCTTCCTAGTAGCAACGAATTTTACCTTAGTGTAATCCCTGACTCTAAAAGGTTAAACCTGAAATGAATAAACAGGAAATGCCTTAGCCGCTGATAATCTATTTGATGTTTTTGTTCATTGCTCTGCTACTTTTTCAGCGTTATGATGTTTTTGCTTGTTCTCAGGGCGGGGCGAATTCCCCACCGGCGGTAAATCAGCTTAACGCTGAAAGCCCATGAGCGCTTCGGGAGCAATCCTGAAGGACAGCAGACCCGGTGTGATTATGGGGCCGACGGTTAGAGTCCAGATGGGAGAAAGTAACGAATTTTGTCAGGCTTTTGCCTGTCTCGCGTTATTTTTTGTCACTGCATGACATTCCTAAGTATACCCTCTGGTAACCCATAAATTAATTAAGGTTTTTACCATGAATCAGTCGCCTCTTTCTGAATTTGGCACGCCTGAACAGCGTGTAACCCGTGCTATCGAAGCACTGCGCGCTGGCCGCGGTGTGATGGTATTAGACGATGAAGATCGTGAAAACGAAGGTGATATGATTTTCGCCGCGGAAACCATGACCGTTGATCAGATGGCGCTGACCATCCGTCACGGCAGCGGTATTGTTTGCCTGTGTCTGACCGAACAGCGTCTGCAGGAGCTTGAGCTGCCAATGATGGTGCAGGACAACACCAGCGCTTACAATACGGGTTTCACCGTGACTATCGAAGCTGCCAAAGGCGTCACCACTGGCGTTTCTGCTACTGACCGCCTGACTACCATTCGCACCGCGATTGCCGATGATACCAAGCCGAGCGACCTGAATCGTCCTGGCCACGTATTCCCGCTGCGCGGTCGTGCTGGCGGCGTGCTAACGCGTGGCGGCCACACCGAAGCGACCATTGACCTAGTGACGCTGGCAGGCTTTAAGCCAGCGGGCGTGCTATGTGAGCTGACTAATGATGATGGCTCAATGGCGCACGCGCCTGAAGCTATAGTGTTTGCTAAACATCACGGCATGCCGGTTGTGACCATCGAAGACCTAGTGGCTTACCGCCGCAGTCACGAAACGCGTCAGGCCAGCTAAATCCCCGGCATACTTCAAGCTATGGGTGCGTTGGCTCTCTTCGCGCATCCCGGTCACGTACTGATGTACGCTCCGGGGGATCTGCTGCGTTGCCGCCTGCCCATAAATTGATGGTTAGGCGATTCAATCTCCTAACCATCAAGTGGGATGATTTTTTCGGGGCGAGGCATGCCTCGCCCATTTACGCTATTACTCGATAAACGCGTGCGGATAAAATCGTGACAGATCCTGAGTGATCAAGTCGCGATCCTCGCGCAGACCAATTCCCGCAGGTCGATCATTAATCAGCCACGAACCAATCAGCGTATAGCTATCGCCAAACTTAGGCAGCGGATGGAACTGCTGCATAATCATCCCTTCCTCACCGTACGGTCCATCAACGCGGGCAATATCCTGACCGTTTTCCACGATGCGAATATTCGCGCCTTCACGGGAAAACAGCGGCTTCACCACGTATTTATACATGTGCGGCACGTTGTCTTCGGCAAAGTATGCCGGTAACAGGTTCGGATAGTCCGGGAACATCTTCCACAGCAGCGGCAGCAGTGCTTTATTGGAAATAATGCTCTTCCAGCCCGGCTCCAGCCAGCGCACGCCCGCATCGGCCAGCTTGGTGGAGAACATCTCACGCAGCATAAATTCCCATGGGTAGAGTTTGAACAAATTGGCGATCACCTGGTCGTGCTGGTCGGTAAACTGCCCTTTCTCGCCGAGGCCGATCTCATCCATATAGAGGAATTTGCTTGGCAGGCCCGCTTCGGTAGCGCAATCCTGCAGATACTGCACCGTGCCGCGATCTTCATCAGTATCGCGGCAGCAGGCGAAGTGCAGCCAGCTGAAACCGTGCTGTTGGTGCAACTCGGCAAAGCGTTCGATCAGCTTCTCCTGCAGGCTGTTGAACTGGTCGCTACCGACCGGCAGCTGGCCGGCGTTTAGCTGGTCTTCCAGCCACAGCCACTGGAAAAAGGCTGCTTCATACAGCGAAGTTGGCGTATCAGCGTTATTTTCCAGCAGCTTAGGCGGCGTCACGCCATCCCAAGCGAGATCGAGGCGGGAATAGAGCGACGGCTGGCCGCTTTTCCACGACTCGCGCACGAAGTCCCAAGTATGTTTCGGAATGCGAAACTTATCCAGCAGCTCGTCGCTGCCGACCACCATCTCAACCGCGTGCAGGCACATCTGATGCAGCTCGCTGGTCACATCTTCCAGCGTTTCAATCTGCTCTAAGGTAAACTGGTAATAGGCATCTTCACACCAGTACGGTTCGCCATGCATGGTATGAAAACAAAAACCAAACTCCGTGGCCTTTTCTCGCCAGCCTAGGCGTTCAGTAATGGCAATACGCTTCATCAGCGATTAGCCCCCAAAGCTGCGGCTGGAGCCGGAAGCCGCGCTGCTGCGTGACATGCTGGTCTGCTTGGCAACGCTTTCACCAAAGCCGCCGCGCATCACGGTGCTGGTGGTGGCAGGTTTTGGTGCCATGGCGGATTTAGGCACCGTCATGGTACGACCTAGCGTGGCTGCGCCGTAGCTTTTGCCGCTGGCATCGACGAATTTGCCGTTGGTCGGGCTTGCTGGGTTTTTAGAGGAGAATAGCGGCTGCTGCTGACCCGTACCGCCGCCCATCATGCGGCCCATCATGTAACCGGCCATCAGCGGCATCCAGACGCTGCCGCTGGACTGAGATTCTGCATTGGTGGTGCCTACGCCAGCCTGAGCCGGAGACTGCTGACACTGGCCTTCACCAAATTCCGCCACGCAGTCTTCGCGGGTGGCATATTTCGGTGCGGTTTTCACCGCCTCTTCTTTCGCTTTGTTGTAGGCGGTGGTGCACTGTTCGCTCTTGCCCGGGTTGGCGCTCAAACAGTCATCGGCGTTCATATAAGTCGATACGGTTTCGTCTGACCGCTCACAACCGACCAGTATAAATACGGCGGTGACCGCCAGCGCAACCGGCGTTAAATGGCGTGCGCTCCAGCTTTTGCGAAAGGAGGCATGATTAATCTGTTTAGTCCGTTTCATCACTTTTCGTCCTGTGCCCAAAGGTAGTGCATAGGATAGGGGAATAGCGATGAAAAATGAAGCGATGAGGCACGACAGACCGGCGATCTTTACTTAGCTATACGTTTGATTATGAAGGAGAGGTTGAGGCAGGTGGGATCGAAATAAAACGGGGCAGCGTTTGCTACCCTGAGGGGAGATTACTGACTGAACGGATTGCCGCTGCTGCGGTTCGCTGCCGGGCGGTCGGTGACCGCTGCTTGGCGTATAGCTGGGGCGCTTTCATTGACGTCGGCGCGGGCGACTTGCTGTAGATTTTCTGGTGCCACAGCTTTCGGTGAGGTATTGATATCCTTGCCCAGATGGTTATTCAGAGTCGCTAGATCCTGCTTATTTAGCGTACCGAGCGCAGATTTGATGTTCAGCTGGTTGATCATATAGCTGTAGCGGGCGTTAGCCAGCTGCTGTTTTGCTTCATACAGCGTGGTGGTAGCATCCAGCACATCAACGATGGTACGGGTACCCACGGAGTAACCCGCTTCCATAGCATCCAGCGAGCTCTGGGCAGAAACCACGGCCTGCTTGTAAGCTTCGATGCTGCTGATGGAGGCATTCACGTTGTTGAACGAGGAGCGGACGGTCTGCACGGCGGAGCGGTGCGCGCCTTCCAGCTGCTCGCTGGCTGCCACAAACGCATACTGCGCCTGCTTAACCTGTGAAGATACCGAGCCGCCGCTGTACAGCGGCAGGTTGAAGCTTAAACCAACTTGGTTGCTACCGCTGATATTGTCGTTATTAGTGGCAAGATCGCCGCTGTAACGGTTGTTCGACAAACCGGTTGACGCGGTCAGATCCACGGTTGGCATATGGCCAGTTTCCGCAGAGCGGATCTGCTCACGCGCTAGGTCCTGTGACAGGCGGGCAGAGAGCAGGCTGAGGTTGCGGCTCTCGGCTTCTTTCAGCAGCGCGTTAACCGGCTGTGGCTTCTCGGTTTTGAAGTTATCGACATTGAGCGAAGCGAGGATCGGGTAGTAATTCCCGGTCACCTGGCGCAGCGTTTCAACCGCGTTATCAAGATCGTTACGCGCCGTCACCTCGTTGGCTAGCACGGTGTCGTACTGTGAGCGCGCATTCTGCACGTCGGTGATGGCGACTAAGCCCACGTTGAAACGCTGGGTCGTCTGATCCAGTTCACGGTAGATTGACTGTTTCTGCGCTTCGGTGTAGGAGAGGGTATCAATCGCATTCAGCACGTTGAAGTAGGCTGTCGCGGTGTTGAGGAGCAGCGTTTGTTGCGCGGTCTGATAAGTGACATCCTGAATCCTGGCGGTTTTTTCTTGCAGGGTCAGCGCGCGCCATTTTGACATATCAAAAATGGTCTGAGTCAGCTGGAGTGAGGTGTTTTTCGAGGTGCTGTTCGAATCGCGCGCGTCGCGGTAGCCGTTGTTGTAGGCGTAGTCGGCACCCAGCCCCAGCTGTGGTAACAGCGGGCTACGTGCTTCATTAATCCTCTCAAATGCCGCATCGCGATCGGCTGCTGAGCTACGAAGGTCAGGATTGGATAAACGAGCCTGCTGATACACCTGCAGCAGGTTCTCAGCTTGGCTGGCAACACTGAAGCTGCCCAAGCTCAGACCGATGAGTAAAGGGAGCAGTTTGTTCATTTGCATTCCTTAATAGTGCAGCAAAATTGCTACGGTAGCGCTGACATAAGTCAAAAGTTATTACCGATGATAGCAGAGAGTTCCGAGAAGGTAAGTTGGCTGAAAGTGCCATTCTGCCTTAATTTACTTAGATATTTCATTAAGAACCAGACATCCGGCAGATTACGATTGTATTTTACGTTTTGCTCACCATTTCACAGGAGCTGTTGTTATGGCAACAAGTAACAAATACCCGGTGACTTTCACCAAAAACGATGTAGAAATTATGGCACTGTTGCAAAG
>NZ_MAYS01000569.1 GCF_001756855.1 Candidatus Erwinia dacicola
GCCACCGCCATAGTGCCGCAGGCGGGAGGCCGACACCGGCGGCCGCTTCAGGTAGCGGCCGAGGTATTTCACGCTGTGCCAGGCTCCCCGGGTCTTCTTCGCAAAGTGTACCTTCCAGTACCGGCCATACTGCGCCTGCAGATAACGCCGCCACTGGCGCTCATCGCGGATGTGACCCAGACCCGGCAGCAGGCCGGGCATGATCTGGGCGTAGCTGTCGCGCAGCAGGCGGATGACCGCGCTCCGCCAGATTTCCTCCACAGCCTTCTTTTTAAAGAAGAGGCGGCGATGGATGCCGGGCTGGAGTGGGCCGACATCATCGTGATTGGCCACGGTTTGGGTCAGAATACGTGGGGCAAAAAAGCCCTGAAAAAAGTAGAAAACTGCCAGAAACCGATGCTTTGGGATGCTGACGCGCTTAACCTGCTGGCAATCAGCCCCGATAAACGTCAAAATCGAATCATTACGCCGCACCCCGGTGAAGCGGCTCGCTCACTTAACTGTAAAGTCAGTGAAATTGATAGTGACCGCTTACTTTCTGCACGGTGCTTAGCAAAACGTTATGGCGGTGTCGTGGTGTTAAAAGGTGCCGGAACGTTAATCGCCGACGCCGGCGGTAGCATGGCGATAGCGGATGTGGGTAATGCCGGTATGGCCAGTGGGGGCATGGGAGATGTGTTATCTGGTATCATCGGCAGTCTGGCAGCGCAAAAGCTCTCAATGTACGATGCTGCCTGCGCAGGATGCGTAGCGCACGGAGCGGCGGCTGAAGCGGTGGCAAAACGTCAGGGTACACTCGTGATGTTAGCCACCTATCTGTTTTCCGAGCTGTACATTGCGCGTTCGACGAAGATCAATGCCGGGTTGTGGGCTAACGATCTTAAAGTCACCACCGGGCGCAACAAGGTGGATGTCTGTTTGTCAATCCTGAGATGTCGAATACAAAAGAATGATGACCTGTGAAATTGCGTTGCCCGATGAGGCAGCAACCCTCGCACTGGGCGCCCGCCTAGCCCGCGCTTGTGACGACGCGGCGACCCTCTATCTTTACGGCAACCTAGGTGCGGGTAAAACCACCTTTAGCCGCGGATTCTTGCAGGCTTTGGGGCATCAGGGCAATGTTAAAAGCCCGACCTACACGCTGGTGGAGCCTTACGTTCTGCCCGATCGCCGCGTCTATCATTTTGACCTTTATCGCCTTTCCGACCCGGAAGAGCTGGAGTTTATGGGCATTCGTGATTACTTCGGCCCGGACAGCTTGTGCCTGGTCGAATGGCCGCAGCAGGGCGCGGGCGTATTACCTGAACCCGACCTAGAACTGCACCTCATCTATGTCGGTCATGCGCGCCAAGCCAAACTGCGTGCCTGCTCGCCCGCTGGAGAATCGATGCTGCAGCGCGTTGCTGCTGAGCCGGGTGAGGCATGATGCTGCGTTTTAAATCTTGGTGCCTGCTGGCCCTGTTCTACTGCTCATTTAGCGCGCTGGCCGCCAATCTCTCCGATATTAAAGTCTCGAACGGCAGTAATCAGGCAGAGGTGACGCTGAGCTTTGGCACCCAGCCGATCTATGCTTTTTTCCCGCTGCACAACCCTGAGCGCGTGGTGCTCGACATCTGCCAGAGTGCGGTCGTGCAGGGGTTACCGCTGACCTTCAGCGGTAAGAATATCGTAAAGCGCATCCGTTCCAGCAAAGCGCAGGACAGTCAGAGCATCCGCTTGGTGTTTGAACTGACCCAGCGCGGAAAAACCCGTGCGGTAACCCAGCGCAGCGGCAGCAATTACAACGTGGTGTTCACTATTTCCGGCACGCAGCCGGCGCAGACCACCCGCAGTGCGCCAGTCAGCAGCGCGACCGCTTCACACCCGGTCAGCAGCACTCCGCCTAAGAGCCCGTTTGATGCCACCCCGGTGACGGCGGTGAACAGCGGTAATCAGGTAGCACGGCCGCGCACCGCTGCCAGCAGAAATGACACGGTGATTGTGGCGGTCGATGCCGGGCACGGTGGTCAGGATCCGGGCGCGATTGGCGGCGGCGGACTGAAAGAGAAGAATGTGACCATCGCCATTGCCCGCAAGCTGAAGGCGTTGCTGAATGCCACCCCGATGTTTAAAGGGGTAATGACGCGCGATGGCGATTACTTTATCTCGGTAATGGGCCGTTCGGACGTGGCGCGTAAGCAAAACGCCAACCTGCTGGTCTCGATTCACGCAGACGCCGCGCCAAACCGCAGCGCCTCCGGTGCGTCGGTATGGGTGTTGTCGAACCGCCGTGCTAATAGTGAGATGGCAGGCTGGTTAGAGCAGCATGAGAAGCAGTCCGAACTGCTTGGCGGGGCCGGCGATCTGCTGGCCAACAGCCAGGCGGATCCCTACCTTAGCCAAGCGGTGCTTGACCTGCAGTTCGGCCACTCGCAGCGGGTAGGATATGATGTCGCGGTAAAAGTGATTGCTCAGCTGCAGCGCGTGGGCGCACTGCACAAACGCCGACCGGAACATGCCAGCCTAGGCGTTCTGCGCTCGCCGGATATTCCTTCCCTGCTGGTGGAAACCGGCTTTATCAGTAATCCTCCGGAGGAGCGACTGCTAGGCAGCAGCGCATACCAGCAGAAGATTGCCGAGTCGATTTATAAAGGCTTACGCAACTATTTCCTGGCGCACCCGCTGCAATCAATCCCAAAGGAGGAAAACCGTCCGTTGCAGTCCGCAACGGCAGTTGAGGTAGAAGCTAACCCTGCCCCGGCAGGCACAAAGTACAGCGGCCCGACCCAACGCCACGTGGTGAAACGCGGTGAGACGCTGTCCGGTATCGCCGCGAACTACGGCGTCAGCATGGCGACGCTGCGTGCGATGAATACCCTGAAGAGAGATGTGGTATGGGTCGGACAGCGGCTGAAGGTGCCAGCAGGCAGCAGTCGTGCGGCGATGGCCAGCGTGGTCAGCAGTAAGAAGCCGCTGAGCCATAAAGTGGTGCGCGGTGATTCGCTGACGGCGATTGCTGCCAAATATGGCGTCAGCCCGCAGGCGATCCAGCAGGCAAACAAAATGAAGTCGCAGAATGTGATGCTGGGCCATACGCTGAAGATCCCGACGTCATAATTACGGGCGGCTAACGTAGGTGTCAGGCATGCCTGACCCGATTCCTTGCCCCCTTAAAAGGATACAACATGCCCATCCAAGTATTACCGCCACAACTTGCTAACCAGATTGCCGCCGGAGAGGTGGTTGAACGCCCGGCTTCGGTAGTCAAAGAGCTGGTGGAAAATAGCCTAGATGCCGGTGCCATGCGCATCGACATTGATATCGAGAAGGGCGGGGCCAAACTGATCCGCATTCGCGATAATGGCGTGGGTATTGGCAAAGACGAGCTGGCAATGGCCTTAGCGCGCCATGCCACCAGTAAAATCACCACGCTGGATGACCTCGAAGCGATTATCAGCCTCGGATTTCGTGGTGAAGCGCTGGCCAGTATCAGTTCGGTTTCACGCCTGACGCTGATCTCGCGCACCGAGGCGCAAAGTGAAGCTTGGCAGGCCTATGCCGAAGGGCGCGATCAGAGCGTCACGGTGAAACCAGCCGCGCACCCGGTCGGCACGACCCTGGAAGTGCTGGACCTGTTCTATAACACCCCGGCGCGGCGTAAATTTATGCGCACCGAGAAAACCGAGTTTACCCATATTGATGAAGTGATCCGCCGTATTGCGCTGGCACGCTTCGATGTGGCGCTCTCCCTCAGCCACAATGGCAAACTGATGCGTCAGTATCGCGGCGTCAGCGATAACAGCCAGCGCGAGCGCCGTTTAGGGGCGATCTGCGGCACCGCTTTCCTGACGCATGCACTAAAAATTGAGTGGCAGCACGTCGAGCTGAGCCTGCACGGCTGGGTCGCCGACCCGGTCGGGTCGAAAGTGCTGCCGGAGTTGCAATACTGTTACGTTAACGGGCGCATGATGCGTGACCGCCTGATCAATCACGCCATCCGTCAGGCCTATCAGGACAAGCTCGGCGATCAGCATCAGCCCGCTTATGTGCTCTATCTCGAGATCGATCCGCACCAAGTGGATGTCAACGTGCATCCGGCGAAACACGAAGTGCGCTTCCATCAGTCGAGGCTGGTGCACGACTTTATCTATCAGGGCGTGGTCAGCGCGTTACAGGAAACCGGTGCGCTAGGCCTGCCCGAAGTGACCGATGCTGCGCCTGCTGAACGCTGGCAGCCAGAAAACCGCCAAGCGGCTGGCGGCAATCACTTCGCTACGTCGGCACCGACCGCAGCGTCGGGTGGCGGTGGTGGAAGCAGCTGGCAGCCGCCGCTGCCTCCGACCTATCAGCAACGGGAAGGCATGGTGTATCAGCAGCTGCTGAAAACGCCGCCGCCTGCCCGCAGCAAAGAGCCTGCCCAGCAGCCGGTAAAAGAGGCACCACTCGGCGCCGACGATCACAGCTTTGGCCGCGTGCTGACGGTGGTAGAGCAGCAGTATGCACTGGTCGAAGGGAAGAGAGGACTGTCGCTGATGGCGTTAGCGGTGGCGGAGCGCTGGTTAAAGCAGGCGCAGCTCGACCCTGGCAGTGAGGCGTTGAAACCGCAGTCGTTGCTAATTCCGATCCGGCTGAAGCTGGAAAAAGCGGAACGAGAAGCGGGCAGCAGCAGCGCTACTCTATTAAACCAGATGGGTATCGACCTGCAGTTTGACGGCCATCATGTGATGCTGCGCGCCGTGCCTTTACCATTACGCCAACAAAATTTACAAAACTTGATTCCAGAAATGTTAGGGTACTTGGCTGGGCAGCAGGATGTTTCAGCCAGCCAGACGGCGCAGTGGTTAGCGTGTCAGTCGGTCTCTGAACATCAGCACTGGAATCACTCGCAGGCAATCTCCCTGCTGGCTAAAGTCGAACGACTCTGCCCGCAACTGGTGAAATCGCCACCTTCTGGATTACTGCAAGATGTCGATCTTGCCACGGCGATGAATGCCCTGAAGCATGAGTGAACAATTCACGGCTGGCCTGCCTAAGGCAATATTTTTGATGGGGCCAACGGCCTCCGGTAAAACGGCATTGGCGATTACGTTACGTCAGGCGTTACCGGTTGAGCTAATCAGTGTTGATTCGGCGCTGATCTATCGCGGAATGGATATTGGCACCGCCAAGCCTTCTGCCGGAGGACTAGCGCTGGCGCCCCATCGCTTGCTGGACATCCGCGACCCGGCTGAAACCTATTCAGCTGCCGAGTTTCGTCGCGATGCGCTGGCTGAAATGGCGGAAATTACCCAACGTGGGAATATTCCGTTGCTTGTTGGTGGCACCATGCTTTATTACAAGGCGTTGCTGGAAGGATTGTCGCCGTTGCCCTCGGCGGATCCAGAGGTACGTCAGCGTATAAAGCAGATGGCAAGTGAAGAGGGCTGGGAAGCACTTCACCGCCAGTTATGTGATGTAGATCCCGTTGCTGGATGTCGTATTCATCCGAATGATCCCCAGAGACTCTCGCGAGCACTGGAAGTTTTTTTTATTTCGGGTAAAACTTTAACGGAACTGACAAAAACATCGGGCAAAGCTCTGCCGTATGATGCTGCCCAGTTCGCCATCGCACCCGCGAGACGCGAGCTAATCCATCAACGTATTGAGCAGCGTTTTCATCAGATGCTGGCGTCAGGATTTGAAGCGGAGGCTCGGGCGCTCTTTGCACGAGGTGATTTGCATACGGACATGCCTTCCATTCGTTGTGTTGGTTATCGCCAGATGTGGTCATTTTTATCCGGTGAAATTGATTACGATGACATGGTTTATCGGGGAATTTGCGCAACCTGGCAGTTAGCTAAGCGCCAGATAACTTGGTTACGCGGCTGGAAGGACGTTCACTGGCTTGACAGCGAACAGCCTGAAGCGGCGTACTCTCAAGTGTTACAGGTTCTTAGTGCGAAGCTTGGGTGATTGTGTACAATTGGTTTGTTTTCTTGCACAAATTTTTACGTCGTATTTCAAACCGCAGGGTTCTTAAGTTACAAACAACAAGCATATAGGGAAAATATAGAATGGCTAAGGGGCAATCATTGCAAGATCCGTTCTTGAACGCATTGCGTCGAGAACGTGTTCCAGTTTCGATTTATTTAGTAAACGGTATCAAACTTCAGGGCCAGATCGAGTCGTTTGACCAATTTGTTATTCTTTTGAAAAATACGGTTAGCCAGATGGTGTATAAGCACGCGATCTCTACCGTTGTTCCGTCCCGTCCGGTCTCCCACCACAGTAACAACACGGGTGGCGGAAGCAGCAACTATCATCATAGTGGCAGTAACCAGGTGGCGTCTTCTCAGCATGCACAAGACAGTAAAGACGCTGAATAAGTAGCGTGACTGTCCGTCCACGACGGGGAGTTTTTGGCATTCAAGGTTCCCCGTCCTAGCGATAATACTCGAATAATGAACAAGAATTAAACAAGAGCACTATCGCTGAATTCCTCATCTCACCCCGGTTGGGTGGGATCATAAAAACGCCGTCTGGCAAGTTAGACGCGCATTTTGAATCTGGTATTAACGCTGTATGGCCCCAACGCGTAGCAGGTTTAACAAGGTACTGAGAGGTTTTAAGTTTGTTTGACCGTTATGATGCCGGTGAGCAAGCCGTACTGGTTCACATGTATTTCTCGCAAGACAGAGATACGGAAGATTTGCAAGAATTCGAAACCTTAGCCTCTTCTGCTGGTGTAGAAGCGCTGCGCGTTGTCACTGGCAGCTGCAAAGCGCCACACCCCAAATATTTTGTCGGTGAAAGAAAAGCTGTCAAAATCGCCGGAGCGGTCGCCGGAGCGGTAAAAGAAAGCTGTGCCGCCGTGGTGCTGTTCGATCACGCCCTGAGTCCGGCGCAGGAGCGCAACCTTGAAGCGCTGTGCGAGTGCCGCGTTATTGACCGCACCGGGCTGATCCTCGATATCTTTGCCCAGCGTGCGCGCATCCATGAATGTGAATTACAGGTTGACCTGGCGCAGCTGCGCCAGCTAGCCACGCGGCTGGTGCGCGGCTGGGCGCACCTTGAGCGCCAGAAAGGCAGTATTGGTTTACGCGACCTGGGTGAAACCCAGCTGGAAACCGACCGCCGTTTGCTGCACAATCGTATTACTCTGATCCTTTCCAGCCTTGAGCGCGTCTCGAAACAGCGCGAGCAGGCTAGGCACGCTCGAAACAAGGCTGATGTACTGACCGTGTCGCTGGTGGGTTACACCAACGCCGGCAAATCCACACTGTTTAACCGCCTGACCACGTCCGAGGTTTACGTGGCCGACCAGCTGTTCGCCACCCTCGATCCCACTCTGCACCGCGTTGACGTGGTGGGTGTGGGCGAAGTGGTGCAGGCTGATACCGTAGGGTCTATTCGCCATCTGCCGCACGACTTGGTGGCGGCGTTTAAAGCTACGCTGCTGCTGCACGTGGTTGAAGCAGCGGACGTGCGGATCGATGAGAACATCGACGTGGTAAATGAAGTGCTGGAAGAGATTGAATCCGATGAAATCCCCAGCCTGCTGGTGATGAATAAATCGATATGCTTGACGGTTTCGTTCCACGTATCGACCGTGATGAAGAGAACCTGCCATCCGGGTCTGGCTCTTAGCCCAACGTGGAGAGGGCAGGGCATCCCGCTGCTGTTCCAAGCGCTGACTGAGCGTCTGGCTGGTGAGATTGCGTAGTATGATTTACGTCTACCGCTGGCTGCAGGGCGGCGGCGTAGCCGTTTTTACCAGTTGCAGGCGATAGAAGGAATGAATAGGACGGTAGCGTGGGATTACACGTGCGCATGCTGATCGTCGACTGGCACCGACTGTGCAAACAGGAACCGACGCTGGTGGATCACATTGTTTGACTGATGTTGCCTGACACGCGTATCCCGGCTTGGGATACCACCGCACACACAATTAATGGAGTATAAAAATGGCGTGGAATCAGCCCGGGAATAACGGACAGGACCGCGACCCGTGGGGAAGCAGCAATAATCAAAGCGGCAACTCTGGGGGAAATAAAGGAGGGCGCGATAAGGGGCCTCCTGATTTAGATGATATCTTCCGTAAGCTGAGCAATAAGCTTGGTAGTCTGGGCGGTGGCAAAAAAAGCGGCGGTGACGGGTTAGGTAACGGCAGCGCACCGCGCAAGCCGGGCAGCGACGTGCGTCTGGTTGGCATCGTGGCCGCGGTGGTGATCTGGGCCGGTAGCGGCTTCTACACCATCAAAGAAGCCGAACGCGGCGTGGTGACACGCTTCGGTAAGCTTAGCCATCTGGTCGAGCCAGGTCTGAACTGGAAGCCGACCTTTGTCGATCAGGTACGTGCGGTGAACGTGGAGGCGGTGCGCGAGCTCTCTGCTTCCGGCACCATGCTGACCTCGGATGAGAACGTGGTGCGCGTTGAGATGAATGTGCAGTACCGCATCACCAATCCCGAACGCTACCTGTACGCGGTGACCAGCGCCGATGACAGTCTGCGTCAGGCAACCGACAGTGCCCTGCGTGGCGTGATTGGTCGCTCGACCATGGACCGAATTCTGACCGAAGGCCGTACCGTAGTGCGTAGCGAAACCCAGCGCGAGCTGGAAGAAACGATTCGCCCTTACGATATGGGTATTACCCTGCTGGACGTTAACTTCCAGACGGCGCGCCCACCGGAAGACGTTAAAGCATCGTTCGATGATGCTATTGCCGCACGTGAGAACCGTGAGCAGGCGGTACGTGAAGCCGAAGCCTACGCCAACGATAAGCTGCCGCGCGCCCGTGGTGATGCGCAGGGTATCCTTGAGCAGGCTCGTGCCTATAAATCCCGCGTAACGTTGGAAGCTCAGGGTGAAGTCGACAGCTTTGCGCGTATCCTGCCGGAATACAAAGCCGCACCGCAGATCACTCGCGAGCGTCTGTATATCGAAACCATGGAACGTATCCTGTCACATACGCGTAAGGTACTGGTTAACGATAAAGGCAACAGCCTGATGGTGCTGCCTCTTGATCAGCTGATGCGCGATCAGAGTGGCGCGGCATCCGGCAACAACCAGAGCGGAAGTAGCAGTCTGCTGCGTCTTCCGCCGGCTTCAGGCAGCAACAAACGCGCCAGCAGCAGTTTGTCGTTCAGTCCGGACGACATCATGGATCAGCGCCGGGTGAATGCTCAGCGTAACGATACCCAGTGCGAAGGGAGAGAGTAATCGATGCGTAAGCCGTTTATCGTACTATTGATTGTTGTGCTGGTGGTACTGTATGCGTCACTGTTTGTGGTGCAGGAAGGCCAGCACGGCATTGTGATGCGCTTCGGTAAAGTTCTGCGCGATGATGAAAATAAACCGCTGGTCTATGCGCCAGGCCTACACTTCAAAATCCCATTTCTGGAATCCGTGAAGTCACTTGATGCGCGTATCCAGACCATGGACAACCAAGCCGACCGCTTCGTTACAAAAGAGAAGAAAGACCTGATTGTTGACTCCTATATCAAATGGCGCGTCAGCGACTTCAGCCGTTATTACCTCGCCACCGGCGGCGGTGATATTTCTCAGGCCGAAGTGCTGCTGAAACGTAAGTTCAGTGACCGTCTGCGTTCTGAGATTGGGCGTCTGGACGTAAAAGATATCGTCACCGATTCCCGTGGCCGTCTGACCACCGATGTGCGCGATGCGCTGAACACCGGTAGTGCGGGTGTGGATGATGAAGTGGCTACGCCAGCAGCAGACAATGCGATTGCCTCTGTAGCTAAGCGCGTTGAGAGCGAGACCAACAGCAACGAACCGGCTATCAACCCGAACAGTATGGCGGCGTTGGGTATCCAAGTGGTTGACGTGCGGATCAAGCAGATCAACCTGCCAACTGAAGTTTCTGATGCGATCTATGCGCGTATGCGCGCCGAGCGTGAATCCGTTGCCCGTAGCCAGCGTGCTCAGGGTGCGGAAGAAGCCGCCAAAGTACGTGCTCAGGCCGACTACGAAGTTGAACGTACGCTGGCAGAAGCACGCCGTCAGGCTCTGATCACTCAGGGTGAAGGTGATGCAGAAGCGGCTAAGCTGTTTGCTGATGCTTTCAGTCAGGACCCGGATTTCTACGCCTTTATGCGTAGCCTGCGTGCTTACGACAACAGCTTCAAGAGCAATCAGGATGTGATGGTGCTGAGCCCGGATAGCGACTTCTTCCGCTTTATGAAAAATCCGTCTTCCTCCACGCGCTAATAATTTGCTGTAACGTGCGAAGAGGAAGAGCTGGTTCTTCGGCCTTTTTTTATGGGATTTCCAAGCAAGCGGCGAGTAACAATAATGAATACAACTGCATGGATGGCGTTAGGGCTGGTGCTGGTGTTCGAAGGATTAGGCCCGGTGCTTTATCCGCAGCTGTGGCGGCGAATGATCCTCGCGATGGCAAACATGCCCGATGGATTGCTGCGCCGGGTTGGCGGTGGGCTGGTAGTGGCAGGAGCAGTAATCTACTACACGCTCAGCCACGCTAACGGGGCATAGGCTCAGCGCTGTGGGTGACGTAACGCACTTTGGGTAAAAAAGTCCGCAATCGTATGCTAAAACAGCTGAAAGACTAAAATGACGATGATAGAATCCTTTTTTAAGCAATCGGTGATTCTGAAAATGGGTAAGAACGTTGTCGTACTTGGCACCCAATGGGGTGACGAAGGTAAAGGTAAGATTGTTGACCTTCTGACAGAACGCGCTAAATACGTAGTGCGTTATCAGGGTGGTCATAACGCTGGTCATACTCTAGTCATCAACGGTGAGAAAACCGTGCTCCACTTAATCCCATCTGGCATCCTGCGTGAAAACGTCACCAGCATCATCGGCAACGGTGTTGTACTGTCGCCTGCTGCGCTGATGAAAGAGATGAAAGGTCTGGAAGATCGTGGCTTCCCTGTACGCGAACGTCTGTTCATTTCAGAAGCCTGCCCACTGATCCTTGAATATCACGTCGCCCTTGATGTGGCACGTGAGAAAGCCCGTGGCGCGAAAGCGATCGGCACCACCGGCCGAGGTATCGGCCCGGCCTATGAAGATAAAGTTGCCCGTCGCGGCCTGCGCGTTAGCGACCTGTTTAACAAAGAAACCTTCGCTGCAAAGCTGAAAGAAGTGATGGATTACCATAACTTCCAGCTGGTAAACTTCTATAAAGAAGAAGTGGTTGACTTCAACAAAGTGTTGGCTGATACCTTGGCGATTGCCGATATCCTGACTGGCATGGTGGTTGACGTTTCTGAACTACTGGCCGGCGCGCGCAAGCGTGGCGAGCTGATCATGTTCGAAGGCGCACAGGGTACGCTGCTGGATATCGACCACGGTACCTATCCGTACGTGACCTCTTCCAACACCACTGCAGGTGGCGTGGTAACCGGTTCGGGTATAGGGCCGCGCTACGTTGATTACGTACTGGGCATTGTCAAAGCCTACTCCACGCGCGTCGGTGCGGGTCCATTTCCCACCGAGCTGTTCGACGAAACCGGTGAGTTCCTGTGCAAGCAGGGCAACGAGTTTGGTGCCACCACTGGTCGTCGTCGTCGCACCGGCTGGCTGGATGCGGTTGCCGCGCGCCGAGCGGTGCAGATTAACTCCCTTTCTGGCTTCTGCATGACCAAACTGGATGTGCTGGACGGCCTGAAAGAGGTGAAAATCTGCGTAGCCTACCGCATGCCGGATGGTCGTGAAGTGACTACCACCCCGCTGGCAGCAGAGGGCTGGGAGGGCATCGAGCCAATCTACGAATCCATGCAGGGCTGGTCTGAGATCACCTTCGGGGTGAAAACGCTGAATGGCCTGCCGCAGGCGGCGCGCAACTACATCAAGCGCGTTGAAGAAGTGATCGGAGTGCCGATTGATGTTATCTCTACCGGCCCGGACCGTAGTGAAACCATGATTCTGCGCGACCCGTTTGACGCATAATTCAGTTTCGGCCGGGCAATGCCCGGCCAGCTTTTATCCAGCACCGGTTGCCCTCCGTTCCCCCTCTGCTGTCATGATAAATAAAATGGCCCCAATCGCTGAGGCTGGTTTATTATCATTGCTAATCACACCCATTCTTAAGCGGACGATCGCAACAACCGCGGTGATATCTCTGAGGTCTTCTTGCAGCTGACCAATTTTACCGATTATGGTTTACGCGTGCTGATCTATATCGCCACGCTTCCGGCAGGCCAGATGACCAGTATCAGCGAAGTCACGGACACTTATGGCGTGTCGCGTAATCATATGGTCAAAATTATCAATCAACTTAGTCGTGCTGGCTATGTTGTTGCCGTGCGCGGTAAGAATGGCGGTATCCGACTGGGCAGGCCTGCCGAAGAAATAATGATAGGTCAGGTAGTGCGCGATATGGAACCGCTACAGCCGGTGAACTGCCACAGTGATTTCTGCTACATCACCTCCGCCTGCCGCCTGAAGAAAGCGCTGCATGACGCCGTCCAGAGTTTCCTGCGTGAACTGGACCAATACACCTTGACCGATCTGGTTGAAGACAACCATCCGCTATACAAAATTTTGCTGAATGAACGACCTTCATTTAGCAGCTGACAACGGAGGAACCTCGATGTCACACGATCCCTTTCAGGAACGAGAAGCTGAAAAGTACGAAAATCCCATTCCCAGTCGCGAGTTCATTCTTGCCCATCTGGATAAGCGCAAAAAACCGGCCAGCCGTGAAGAGCTGGCGCAAGAGTTAGATATCAGCGGCGAAGAGCAGATTGAAGCGCTGCGCCGCCGCCTGCGCGCCATGGAGCGCGATGGCCAGCTGGTCTTTACCCGCCGCCAGTGCTACGCGCTGCCGGAGCGACTTGACCTGCTGAAAGGCAAGGTTATCGGCCACCGCGACGGCTTTGGCTTCCTGCGCATTGAAGGCAGCAAAGACGATCTCTACCTCTCTGCCGAACAGATGAAGATGTGCATGCACGGGGATATGATCCTCGCGCAGGCGATGGGTGCCGACCGTAAAGGCCGCCTCGAAGCTCGCGTAGTGCGCGTGGTTGAACCGCGTAATGCGCAAATTGTTGGTCGCTACTTCACCGACTCCGGCGTTGGCTTTGTCGTCCCGGATGACAGCCGTCTGAGCTTCGACATCCTGATCCCGGCTGAAGAGCTGATGGGTGCGCGCAGGGGCTTTGTGGTGGTGGTGGAGCTGACTCAGCGCCCAACCCGCCGCAGTAAAGCCGTCGGTAAAGTGGTGGAAGTGCTCGGCGATAACATGGGCACCAGCATGGCTGTCGATATGGCGCTACGCACCCATGATATTCCGCACGAATGGCCGAAAGCGCTGGGAAAACAGATTGCTCACCTCAGTGAAGAAGTGCCGGAAGAGGCGAAACAGGGTCGCGTTGACCTGCGCGATCTGCCGCTGGTCACTATTGATGGCGAAGACGCCCACGACTTCGATGATGCAGTATTCTGCGAGCGCAAACGCGGCGGCTGGCGCCTGTGGGTCGCGATTACTGACGTCAGCTACTACGTGCGCCCGGGCACGCCGCTGGATGACGAAGCGGTGAATCGCGGCACCTCGGTCTACTTCCCCTCCCAGGTGGTGCCGATGCTGCCGGAAGTGCTCTCCAACGGCCTCTGCTCGCTCAACCCGGAAGTTGAACGTCTATGTATGGTGTGTGAGATGACTATATCCTCCACCGGCAAGCTGACCGGCTACAAACACTACGAAGCGGTGATGAACTCTTTCGCCCGCCTGACCTATAACAAGGTGTGGAACATTCTGCAGGGGCATCAGGAACTGCGCGAGCAGTACCAGCCGCTGGTGAAAGATCTGGAAGAGCTGCACCGCATGTACTTGGCGCTGGAAAAAGCGCGCGAGCAGCGTGGTGGTATCTCCTTTGAGACCGAAGAAGCGAAATTTGTCTTCAACACCGACCGCCGCATTGAGCGCGTCGAACAGGTGTCGCGTAACGATGCGCACAAGCTAATCGAAGAGTGCATGATCCTCGCCAACATCGCTTCAGCCCGCTACGTTGAGAGAAACAACGAACCGGCGCTGTTCCGCGATCACGACCGTCCAAGTGATGAAAACATAAAGAGCTTCCGCTCGGTGCTGAATGAGCTGGGCCTGACCCTGCCGGGCGGCGACAAACCGCAGTCGGTGGACTACTCCGCGCTGCTGAGCCAGATCGCCGGTCGTCAGGATCACGAAATGCTGCAAACCATGCTGCTGCGTTCGATGAAGCAGGCGGTGTATGACCCGGAAAACCGTGGTCACTTCGGTCTGGCGCTGGCGTCTTACGCGCACTTCACCTCGCCGATCCGCCGCTATCCGGACCTGCTGCTGCACCGCGCCATCAAGTATCTGCTGGCGAAAGAAGCGGGCACTCTGCAGGGCAACACCACGCCAACCGGCGGCTACCATTACGAAATGCCGCAGATGCTGCAGCTCGGCCATCACTGTTCGCTGACCGAACGCCGCGCCGATGAAGCCACGCGCGATGTTGCCGACTGGCTAAAGTGCGACTTTATGCAGGACCAGGTCGCGGAAACCTTTAGCGGCGTGATCTCCAGCGTCACCGGCTTCGGCTTCTTCGTGCGCCTGACCGACCTGTTTATTGACGGTTTGGTCCACGTTTCGACGCTCGACAACGACTACTACCGCTTTGACGCCGTCGGCCAGCGCCTGATCGGTGAATCCGGCGGTCGTACCTATCGCCTAGGCGATACCGTGGAAGTGCGCGTTCAGGCGGTGTATATGGATGAGCGTAAGATCGACTTCGCGCTAATCTCAAGCAGCCGCAAACCGCGTGGCGAAGGCAAAACCGCGCGCAAGCGTGAAAAACGCGGCGTGGCGAAAAACAGCGACAGCCGTCGTCGCGCACCGCGCAAGGGTGCCAGCTTCGAGCCGGACAGCGCCTTCCGCCCCGCCAAAGGAGCAGTAAACGCCCCTGCGGCAAACAAAGAGAAGAAACCGCGTAAGCCGTCGGATAAAACCTGTAAACTTGGTGCCACGCGCGCTAAGCGCGCGAAGAAAACCGACGACGCATAATCGCATCCGGGCTACGCAGCGAAACGGGTCGACCGAAACAAATGGTCGACCCCTACGACACCAAATCGTTGTAGGGGCTGCCCCTCTTTTCGGTCAGCCCGCTTAGGTCACCCACTAAATGAATATGACATTTGAGTATCCTGAACCATGAGTGAAATTGTTTTTGGTATCCACGCCGTGCAGGCGCTGCTCGACAGCGACCCGCAGCGTTTCCAGGAAGTATTTATCCTGAAAGGGCGTGAAGACCGTCGCTTGCAGACGCTGCTAAAAGCGCTGGAAGCACAGGGCATCGTTATCCAGGTTGCCAATAAGCAGATGTTGGATACCAAATCTGAAGGTGCCGTGCATCAGGGCGTCATCGCGCGCGTCAAGCAGGGCCATCAGTATCAGGAAGGCGATCTGCCGGACCTGCTGGCCAGCTTGGAAAACCCGTTCCTGCTGATCCTTGACGGCGTCACTGACCCGCATAACCTTGGGGCTTGCATGCGCAGCGCTGATGCTGCCGGCGTTCACGCCATCATCGTGCCAAAAGATCGCTCAGCGGCGCTTAACGCCACGGCGAAAAAAGTCGCCAGCGGCGCGGCAGAGCACGTGCCGCTGATCCGCGTGACCAACTTGGCGCGCACCATGCGTGTGTTGCAGGAAGCCAAAGTGTGGATCGTTGGAACGACCGGCGAAGCTGACCATACTCTTTACCAGAGCAAAATGACCGGCCCAATGGCGCTGGTGATGGGTGCTGAAGGCGAAGGCATGCGCCGCCTGACGCGTGAGCACTGCGACGAACTGATCAGTATCCCCATGGCGGGCAGCGTTTCATCGTTGAACGTCTCCGTCGCCACCGGTGTTTGCCTGTTTGAAGCGGTGTGTCAGCGCAGCGTGAAGTAAATTTGTAGTGGCACACTGATACTGGCCACCTGATTGGAAGGTGATATTCTCACCTTCCCAACACCACAGGTGACCCAATGGCTAAACATTTCACGCCAGAATTTAAGCTCGAAGCGGCGAAGTTAGTTGTCGACCACGGCTATACCTACGTTAAGGCCGCAGAGGCAGTTAACGTAAGCCATTCGGCTATCACCCGTTGGGTGAATAAGCTGCGACTTGAGCGCCAGGGGAAAACGCCCGCCGGGCTTCCTCTGACGCCAGAACAGCTCGAGCTGCGTGAGGCGAGGAAGAAAATACAACGCCTTGAAATGGAAAACGAAATCCTAAAAAAGGCTACGGCGCTCTTAATGTCGGACGCACTCAACGGTTCACGGTAGTCGACAGGCTAAGAGCGAGGTATCCGGTCGCTGCGTTGTGCCAGACTTTTG
>NZ_MAYS01000570.1 GCF_001756855.1 Candidatus Erwinia dacicola
CATTCGCAGTCGGGCAGGACGTGTTGTTGCTCAGCAATCCACTGTTCGGTGGACTTCATGCTGCAGGCCTTTGACTTGCAGCTCTGGCAGAAGAAGCGGGAGTGGGTACAGTCAGGTAAAGCCAGGTAAAGCGCAGCAGTAGCGGCGCACACCCATAGCGCAGGTGCCGCAGGCGAGCATGCGCTCAACGGCGAGTGGGGTCCACTGGCTGACGCTGTCGCCATGTTTTTCGAGATAGCGGTTCCAGCCGTCATCGACGGTGAAAAGGAGTTTGGCGGGACGCGGGATATACATGGAGCTGAGTATAAAGCGGAGCTCCAGTCATGCAAAGCACCGGAACGGCGAAGCCGTGACGCTCGCCCTTAAGGGCGCTACGTTCATCCATTTAGGTAACAAGGTCTAAAAATCAAAAAGTTGGCAATTTACGCTGGGTGAATTATTGCCAACGAAAACGAAGTTATAGCCTTTGCTGGTATAGATGCATAGCACCACTGCTCCGAAAGGGCTACTAATGTGACTTTTTTACATCCTGCGCCATGTACATGTTACCCGTGTTTCATGTACATTGATTGTCGACTTTCCTTCGACTTTGCCTGATAACTCATTAATTACAATAGGTTAAGAACGGCGAAGCGTCAAATCCGACCTGGAGTAGAAAATGTCTTCTCGTAAAGATCTTGCCAACGCCATTCGCGCATTGAGTATGGATGCGGTGCAAAAAGCCAAATCCGGCCACCCGGGTGCCCCCATGGGTATGGCCGATATCGCCGAAGTCCTGTGGCGTGACTTCCTGAATCATAACCCGACTAACCCGCTGTGGGCTGACCGTGACCGCTTCGTACTGTCAAACGGCCACAGCTCAATGCTGATCTATAGCCTGCTGCATCTCAGCGGTTACGATCTGCCAATCAGCGAACTAGCTAACTTCCGTCAGCTGCACTCCAAAACCCCAGGTCACCCTGAATACGGCTACACCATAGGCGTTGAAACCACCACAGGCCCACTGGGCCAGGGTATCGCCAACGCGGTCGGTTTTGCTATTGCAGAACGCACGCTGGCCGCGCAGTTCAACCGTTTTGGCCACGATATTGTTGACCATAACACCTACGTGTTCATGGGTGACGGCTGCATGATGGAAGGCATCTCGCACGAAGTGTGCTCGCTGGCGGGTACGCTGAAGCTGGGCAAACTGGTCGCGTTCTATGATGACAACGGTATCTCCATCGACGGCCACATTGATGACTGGTTCACCGATGACACCGCGCAGCGCTTCGAATCTTACGGCTGGCACGTGGTGCGAGGCGTGGACGGTCATGATGCGGATGCGATTAAGAAAGCGGTTGAAGAAGTTAAAGCGGTGAGCGACAAGCCTTCCCTGATGATGTGCAAAACGGTTATCGGCTTCGGTTCACCGAACAAAGCCGGTACTAACGACTCCCACGGTGCGCCGCTGGGTGATGAAGAGATTGCACTGACCCGTAAGCAGCTGGGCTGGAACCACGCGCCGTTTAAAATTCCTTCAGACATCTATGCACAGTGGGACGCGAAGGAAGCGGGTCAGGCGAAAGAAGCCGCATGGGACAAGAAATTTGCGGCCTACGCGAAAGCCTTCCCGGAGCTGGCCGCTGAGTTCAAGCGCCGCGTCAAGAACGAGCTGCCGGCTAACTGGGCTGCTGAGTCGCAGAAATTTGTTGAACAGCTGCAGGCTAACCCGGCGAAAATCGCCAGCCGTAAAGCGTCACAGAATGCCATCGAAGCCTTTGGCAAACTGCTGCCAGAATATCTCGGCGGCTCCGCTGACCTAGCGCCAAGCAACCTGACCATGTGGTCTGGTTCTAAGCCAATCAATGAAGATGCAGCGGGTAACTACATCCATTACGGCGTGCGCGAATTCGGTATGACCGCTATCGCTAATGGTATCACCCTGCACGGTGGTTTCTTGCCGTACACCGCGACCTTCCTGATGTTTGTTGAATATGCCCGTAATGCGGTGCGTATGGCTGCACTGATGAATATCCGCCAGGTGATGATCTACACCCACGACTCTATCGGTCTGGGCGAAGATGGCCCAACTCACCAGCCGGTAGAGCAGCTGGCGAGTCTGCGCATGACGCCAAACATGAGCACGTGGCGCCCGTGTGACCAGGTTGAGTCGGCGATTGCGTGGAAATATGGCATCGAACGTCAGGATGGCCCAACCGCGCTGATCCTGTCGCGTCAGAACCTGGCACAGCAGGATCGTACCGCTGAGCAGCTGGCTAACGTTGCACGTGGTGCATACGTGCTGAAAGATTGCGACGGTAGGCCGGACGTGATCTTCATCGCTACTGGTTCAGAAGTTGATCTGGCAGTGGGCGCTTATAAGCAGCTGACTGCTGAAGGCCATAAAGCGCGCGTGGTTTCCATGCCGTCTACTGATGCCTTCGACAAGCAGGATGCCGCTTACCGCGAATCCGTGCTGCCGAAAGCTGTCAGCACGCGCGTGGCGATTGAAGCCGGTATCGCAGATTACTGGTTCAAATACACCGGCCTGAACGGTGCTATCGTCGGGATGACCAGCTTCGGCGAATCTGCACCGGCCGAGAAGCTGTTCGACCGGTTTGGCTTTACCGTAGATAAAGTGGTCGCTAAAGCGAAAGCGCTGCTGTAATCCCGTAACGGGTGAGGCGTGTCTCCTTGCGCGACATGCCTTGCCCCTGTGTTCCTCCTGCAGATAAATTCTAAATTTGTGACGCAGATCTAAACTTATGCGCCACAATTGATCCTAGTCATTCCTGTTACTCCTCACTTCTATTATTCTGGCTGAATCGTTTCATTTATAAGTAGTTCCTGTCATTTCCGCATGCTGACCGACAAGGATCTGCTGTACAAATCGCCACGGCTGGCTCAGGCTAATTGTCCGATTTTACGGTGAATTCTGGTGTAGGAGTATTATGACAGTTCGCATTGCTATTAACGGGTTTGGTCGCATTGGGCGCAATGTTTTACGCGCGCTGTACGAGACCGGGCGACGTGCTGAAATTATGGTCGTTGCCATCAATGAGCTGGCAGACGCCACTGGCATGGCACATTTGCTGAAATACGATACCAGCCACGGGCGATTCGCCTGGGATGTGCGTCAGGAATACGACCTGCTAACGGTAGGGGATGACACCATCCGCCTGCTGCATGTGGCAGAGATCGAGCACTTGCCGTGGCGCGAGCTGAATGTCGATGTCGTGCTCGACTGTACCGGAGTTTATGGCAGCCGTGCCGATGGTGAAGCGCATCTGCACTCTGGGGCAAAAAAGGTGCTGTTCTCCCACCCTGGTGGGCACGATCTGGATGCCACCGTGGTTTACGGCGTGAATGAGAAAGAACTGCTGCCGGAGCATTTGCTAGTGTCGAATGCTTCCTGTACCACTAACTGCATTATTCCGATTATCAAGCTGCTGGATGATGCCTGGAGTATTGAGTCCGGCACCGTCACCACGATTCATTCGGCGATGCATGACCAGCAGGTGATTGATGCTTATCACCCGGATTTACGGCGCACCCGTGCTGCTAGTCAGTCGATTATTCCGGTCGACACCCGCCTGGCTGCCGGAATTACGCGTATTTTCCCAAAATTTAATGACCGCTTCGAAGCGATTGCGATGCGCGTGCCGACCATCAACGTGACGGCGATTGACCTGAGCGTCAGCGTGCGTGACGCGGTAAAGGCTTGCGAGGTCAACGCCTTGCTGCAAAGTGCATCAGAAGGGGCATTTAGTGGTATAATTGACTATACGGAATTACCGTTAGTCTCGATAGATTTTAACCACAATCCGCACAGTGTCATAGTGGACGGCACGCAGACGCGGGTCAGCGGTCAGCACCTAATTAAGACTTTAGTCTGGTGCGACAACGAATGGGGCTTTGCTAACCGGATGATTGATACCACGTTAGCGATGGCCGCAAGCGGTTTCAGGTAGGGCGTGGTTTGCGCCCGTAAAACTTAAAAGTTAAACGAGAGGATTCACCATGTCTGTAATTAAGATGACCGATCTGGATCTTGCTGGTAAACGCGTACTAATTCGTTCCGATTTAAACGTGCCAGTGAAAGAAGGGAAAGTGACGTCTGATGCACGAATTCGTGCTTCATTGCCGACCATCGAATCAGCCCTGAAGCAGGGCGCAAAAGTGATGGTAACTTCCCACCTTGGAAGCCCGACCGAAGGTGAATACAACGAAGAGTTCTCACTGCTGCCGGTAGTGAACTACCTGAAAGATAAGCTGGGCTCGGAAAAGGTCTCCCTAGCGAAAGAGTACCTCGACGGCGTTGAGCTGGAAGCCGGCAAGCTGGTAGTTCTGGAAAACGTTCGCTTTAATGCAGGCGAAAAGAAAGACGACGAAGCGCTCTCTAAAAAATACGCTGCCCTGTGCGACGTCTACGTGATGGACGCCTTCGGCACCGCGCATCGTGCACAGGCTTCAACGCACGGCGTGGGTAAATTTTCCCCAATCGCCTGTGCTGGCCTGCTGCTGGTGAACGAACTGGAAGCGCTGGGTAAAGCCCTAAAAACGCCTGCGCGCCCAATGGTAGCAGTGGTTGGCGGTTCAAAAGTTTCTACTAAGTTTGACGTGCTGAACTCGCTGGTGAAGATTGCTGACACAGTGATTGTTGGCGGCGGTATTGCTAACACCTTCGTGGCTATCGACAACAACGTCGGTAAATCACTATACGAGCCAGATTTCGTTGAAGCGGCGAAGAAACTGCGCGATGAGTTCAAGATCCCGGTGCCTAGCGACTCCCGCGTCGGCACGGAATTCTCTGAAACTGCACCGTCTACCGTGAAGAAAGTGTCTGAAGTTCAGGACAATGAAGAGATCATGGACTTCGGTGATGAAACCGCAGAAGCAATGGCTAAGCTGTTGAAAGAAGCTAAAACTATTCTGTGGAACGGCCCGGTTGGCGTGTTCGAATTCCCTAACTTCCGCAAAGGCACTGAAATCGTTGCTAAAGCGATCGCAGACAGTGATGCATTCTCCATCGCTGGCGGCGGTGATACGCTGGCGGCTATCGATCTGTTTGGTATTGAAGATAAAATCTCCTATACCTCTACCGGTGGCGGTGCATTCTTCGAGTTCGTGGAAGGCAAAACTCTGCCTGCGGTTGCCATGCTGGAAGAACGTGCGAAGCAGAACTAATTAATCCTCAGTGCGGGGTGTCTGATGCCCCGCGTGAGATCTGAATCCTTCAATATGACCGAAGAAACAGGACAAGCTAACATGTCTAAAATTTTTGATTTCGTAAAGCTAGGCGTTGTCACCGGTGACGACGTTCAGAAGATTTTCAAAGTGGCGAAAGAGAACAAGTTCGCCCTGCCAGCAGTTAACTGCGTGGGTACTGATTCCATCAACGCCGTTCTGGAGACCGCTGCGAAAGTAAAAGCCCCGGTCATCATCCAGTTCTCTAACGGTGGTGCTGGCTTCATCGCCGGTAAAGGCCTGAAATCAGACAAGCCACAGGCTGCTGCTATCTTTGGCGCAATCTCTGGCGCACACCACGTGCACCTGATGGCTGAACACTATGGCGTGCCCGTTATCCTGCACACCGACCACTGCACGAAGAAACTGCTGCCGTGGATCGACGGCCTGCTGGAAGCGGGTGAAGCTCACTTCGCCAAAACCGGTAAGTCACTGTTCTCTTCTCACATGATCGACCTGTCTGAAGAATCACTGGAAGAAAACATCGAGATCTGCAGCAAGTACCTAGCGCGCATGGCGAAAATCGACATGACCCTAGAAATCGAACTGGGCTGCACCGGTGGTGAAGAAGATGGCGTGGACAACAGCCACATGGACGCTTCCGCGCTGTACACCCAGCCAGAAGACGTTGATTACGCTTACACCAAGCTGAACGCCATCAGCCCGCGTTTCACTATCGCTGCTTCATTCGGTAACGTACACGGCGTGTACAAGCCAGGCAACGTGAAACTGACCCCGACTATCCTGCGTGATTCTCAGAAATACGTCAGCGAAAAACACGGTCTGCCAGTGAACTCCTTGGACTTCGTATTCCACGGCGGTTCCGGTTCATCTGCGGCTGAAATCGAAGAGTCTATCGGTTACGGCGTGATCAAAATGAACATCGATACCGATACCCAGTGGGCAACTTGGGACGGCATCCTGCAGTACTACAAAAAGAACGAAGGTTATCTGCAGGCGCAGCTGGGTAACCCGGAAGGTGCTGATAAGCCGAACAAGAAGTACTACGATCCACGCGTATGGCTGCGTGCTTCCCAGTCTTCAATGATTCTTCGTTTGGAGCAGGCATTTAAAGAGCTGAACGCGGCGACGTACTGTAATTCTGCTTCTGTTTAAAAAAGGCCGTGAGGGGCTTTTTTTTATGCAATCAATTCAGAATGTTCGGTCGGACCCTGTACATGATTCTGTGTAAATGCCTTTTTAGAGATGGTCGTTCAGGCGACCACCGAACTCGATAATAAAGCGACTCATTGCCACGCGCCAGTCCCTCAGCGGCATCGTTCATTTTTGCGGGTCGAGTCCGTCAAGGTGGTGTAAATTCAGATCCAGCCTTCCGGTCCGGTAATATGTCTGTTAAGCGCTGAGTGGCAGCGCCTCGATCACATCGTTTTCAGCGGTCTGCTCTATCTCCGCCATGCTGTGCTGCGGCAGGTAGCGGTTCTGCAACAGCCATTCTTCGTTCTGCTCCGTCAGCACCGCACCCAGAAGCCGGGTTATGCTCTCTTCGTTGGGGAAGATACCCACCACGTCGGAACGCCGCTTCACCTCTTTATTCAGGCGCTCCAGCGTGTTCGTGGAGTGGATTTTCACCCGGTGCGCTCCCGGGAACCCGAAGTACGCCAGCACCTCCGCCTCCGCTTCGTCCATCATCTCTGTGACGGTAGAGTCTTAGGACGTGGTGTAAATTTGGAAGGATGG
>NZ_MAYS01000571.1 GCF_001756855.1 Candidatus Erwinia dacicola
ATCACTTTACCATCGCCAGATCTTTGCAACAATGCCGGAGAAGCCGGGGTTTGCGGTGCTAATGAAGGGCTTCCTGGGTACCGACCCGTACCAGTGCATCCTGTGCAAGGGCCGACTGCGTTTTGCCGGCGCTCAGGCAGGAACGCAGGCGATGGCATGACTGTCGGAAAGGTTGCGTGGAATGGAGAAAAAGCGATGGTTGCGGATGCCTGAGCCGGATTAGTGTGCCTGAAAAGATGCCATATTTGCAGTACCAGCGGACGGCCCACAGGATAATATGACGCTCAAAATGTCGACCTTTAAATAGGTTCATGTGCTGCTCCTTCAACTAAACAGTGGCATCAGTTTACCATCGCCAGATCTTTGCAACAGTGCCAGCAGTGAAACGCGCTGAACGTGTTCTGAGAGATCGATAATAACATTTGCAAAAATGCCGGACGGTGCGTAGCGCTGGGTCGGCGTAACTATCTGTTCTTCGGCTCGGACAGAGGCGGCGGCGATCATCTACGGCCTGCTGGGCACCGGCAAACTGAACGGCGTAGAGCCGGAGTGCTGGCTGCGCGACGTGCTTGGCAAGATCAGCGACTGACCATTAAGCTGGATACACGAACTGCTGCCCTAGAACCTCTAGACTGTAAAATAATCCTTACGCTATACGTCCTACATGGGGCGCTTACAATTCACCACTGTTTGCGGCGATAAAATCCTCAACTCCCCCCTAATGAATCGGGTAAACTACTCGCAGTTTAATACTTAAAGGTTTTATTATGTCCTGCCAGCAGCATTCATTAAAAACATGGAATACATTCAGCCTCGAGGCCTGTGCCAACAAGATCAGCATGGCAGAGAGTGCCGAGGCTCTTTGCCAGTTTTGGCAGCAGAGCACCGATCAAAATGAACCTGTATTACTGCTGGGAGAAGGAAGCAACGTACTGTTTCTGGATGATTTCTCTGGGCAGGTAATCATTAACCGCATCAAAAGCATCCGCGTATCCGAAACGACTGATGCATGGTCTCTGCACGTGGGCGCGGGTGAGAACTGGCACCAGCTGGTTGAAACGTCTCTGGAGCAGGGACTCTCTGGTCTGGAAAATCTGGCACTAATTCCGGGCTGTGCCGGTTCAGCGCCGATTCAAAATATTGGTGCTTATGGCGTCGAGCTGGATCGGGTCTGTGAATATGTGGATATCGTTAGCCTTGCCGACGGTGTACAGCAGCGTTTAACTGCCGCCCAGTGCCAGTTTGGCTACCGTGACAGCATATTTAAATATCAGTACCGCGACGGGTATGCCATTATCGCTGTCGGGCTGCGCTTGGCAAAAATCTGGCAGCCAGTGCTGAGCTATGGCGATCTGCGTAATCTTGACCCGCTAACGGTCACGCCGCGTGAAGTGTTTAACGCCGTCTGCCAGATGCGCCGCAGCAAACTACCAGATCCCAAAATGACGGGAAATGCCGGGAGTTTCTTTAAAAATCCGCTGGTGAGCGCTGAAGTTGCCGCTAAGTTGCAAGCAGAGTATCCGCATATTCCGCAGTATCCTCAGATCAATGGCGATGTGAATGTGAAGTTGGCCGCCGGTTGGCTGATCGATCAGTGTGATTTAAAGGGTTTCCATATTGGTGGAGCGGCCGTGCATGCCCAGCAGGCGCTGGTGCTGATTAACGCCAATGAAGCGACGGGGCAGGACATCGTCAACTTGGCCCGGTCCGTACGTCAGCGCGTGGCAGAGAAATTCAACGTCTGGCTGGAGCCTGAAGTACGCTTTATCGCAGCACAAGGTGAAACAGATGCCGTAGAGGTTATTGCATGAAAGATAACACCGTACCCTTAACGCTGGTTGGTATTCTGGCAGACGGAGAGTTCCATTCTGGTGAGCAGCTAGGCATGAGCCGCGCGGCAATCAATAAGCATATTCATACACTGAAAGAGTGGGGTATTGATGTCTTTACCGTGACCGGCAAAGGCTATAGCCTGCCCTCGGCCATGCAGTTATTGAATGAACAGGCCATTAATGCCCAGCTGGATAACGGGCGCCTAGCGGTAATCCCAGTTATTGATTCCACTAACCAGTATCTGCTTGATCGCATGGATACGCTTCAATCTGGCGATGCCTGCGTAGCCGAATATCAGCAGGCTGGACGTGGTCGCCGAGGTCGTCAGTGGTTTTCGCCCTTTGGCTCTAACCTCTATCTGTCTATGTACTGGCGTCTTGAACAAGGTCCGGCTCCTGCCATGGGGCTGGTGATTGGGATTGTGCTGGCGGAGGCGTTGCAGGAGCAGGGCGCGCCCGATATTCGCGTGAAATGGCCGAATGATATCTATCTAGACGATCGTAAACTGGCGGGTATCCTCGTCGAATTAACGGGAAAAACTGGTAATGCTGCGCAGATCGTGATTGGCGCCGGAATTAACTTGGCCATGCGCGCACCCGCTGCCGACGTCATCAGTCAGGGCTGGATCAACCTGCAGGAAGCCGGAATAGACGTTGATCGTAACGCGCTCTCTGCGCTGATCGTCAATAAAATGCGCACCGCGCTCGTTGAGTTTGAGCAAGAGGGGCTGGCACCATTTATTAAGCAATGGGCGCGGCTTGATAACTTTATTAACCGGCCGGTAAAACTGTTGATGGGAGATCGGGAAATATTCGGAATTGCCAGAGGTATTGACCAGCAGGGGGGCTTGATTCTAGAACAGAATGGCGTCAGAAAGTCTTGGGTTGGCGGGGAAATATCGCTGCGACCACAGAGTTAAAAAAAAGGGTCTCAGGTCCTTTATTTATTTGCGTAACCTAACAAGGTTAACCGCATGACCGATGCTTTTAGTCATTATCAGGCTGGCACGCTCGCGCGTAGGCAGGATGTTTTCCTTCAGATTTAAGTAGTTGATTTCTTTCCACAGATGGCTGGCGACACCTACCGCCTCGTCTTCAGGCAGCTGTGCATAGTGGTGGAAATAAGAGTCGGGATCGGTAAACGCGCCCTGACGGAATTTCAGGAAACGATTGATATACCAATGCTCTAATAAATCTTCCGACGCATCGACATAAATCGAGAAATCAACGAAGTCTGAAATAAATACGTGATGCGGATCGTGGGGATAATCCATCCCACTCTGCAATACATTCAAACCTTCCAGAATCAAAATATCCGGCTGCTTAACGACTTTATCTCCATCCGGAATCACATCATAAATCAGATGCGAATAGACCGGCGCAGTGACCTGCGCAGCACCGGATTTTAGATCGGAAACAAAGTTCACCAGCCGGTGCATGTCATAAGAGAGGGGAAAGCCCTTTTTCTTCATCAGGCCGCGCTCTTTCAGCACCGCATTCGGATGAAGAAAACCATCAGTGGTTATCAACTCGACCCGACGATGCTCCGGCCAGCGGCTGAGTAAGGCCTGCAGCACGCGCGCTGTCGTGCTTTTCCCGACCGCGACACTGCCTGCAATACTGATGATATAAGGGATCTTCTGTCCTTTGGTGCCGAGGAACTGCTCCAGCACCGTCTGACGACGCGAATTTGAACTGATATAGAAATTTAAGAGACGAGACAAAGGCAGATAAATCTCCGCCACTTCTTCCATGGAGAGATCTTCGTTCATGCCTTTCAGCCGGGCAATCTCGTCTTCAGAAAGGGTCATTGGCACCGAATCACGCAGCGCAGCCCACTGGGAGCGATTGAACTGGAGGTAAGGCGTAGTTAACAAGGAGTCTTTTTTCCTCATATGCATGCTTCTGCCAGCAATTAATGCCCTTCGATAGGTTCGCCTGTTAATCACAGTGAGTGGCACCACTGCTAGGCTGGCGTACATAAGGGAAATTTCATCAAACAATGGTCGGAGGGTATCACCAGACGGGGATGGAGAAGAAGGAAAAAAGATGCTCAGCAGATGCAAACCTAACAGTACCCGCATTAATGATAATTTCAGCTGGCAATTGCAGGGGGCAATGCGAACAGGGCCGCACAGAACAAAAATAAACCAACTATTGGCAAATCACATGTTGTCGGCGCAATTTCCTGCGAAAAGTTTTATCGCAGAGAACACTCTGTGATTAGCTGATATAACGTCAGAATAGATGTTTCTTTAAACGAAATCACTGTGCAACAGCGCTATTTTGCGTAGATTTGCACAAATAGTAATCGTAAGAACATTTATCCCAATTTTTTTGTTGCATCCTGAGCCCGGTATTCCTAGAATGCCCACCACTTGATGCCGGCTTAGCTCAGTTGGTAGAGCAACTGACTTGTAATCAGTAGGTCACCAGTTCGATTCCGGTAGCCGGCACCATCAAGTTACAAAATACCCTAGGTGGGGTTCCCGAGCGGCCAAAGGGAGCAGACTGTAAATCTGCCGTCATCGACTTCGAAGGTTCGAATCCTTCCCCCACCACCATTTCGACTCAGCTTTAAGAGGTTAAGACCAGAAGAAAGAATCATAACTCGACTGGGAAGATGGCTTCTTCAAAAAAAGTTGTTCATCAAAATTTCTAATTAAGCTCAAGCACAGTTAAAGTCAGCAAGCTAATGCGGGCTGACCGGAGCAACAGAAGAGGGCATCCTCTTAATTGTTCAAGCTAGAGACAAAACAGGTAGCCGAGTTACAGGATGCGGGCATCGTATAATGGCTATTACCTCAGCCTTCCAAGCTGAAGATGCGGGTTCGATTCCCGCTGCCCGCTCCAAGCCGTGCTGATATAGCTCAGTTGGTAGAGCGCACCCTTGGTAAGGGTGAGGTCCCCAGTTCGACTCTGGGTATCAGCACCACTTTCAAAATCTCCCTCCCTGCCTATTTTTTCTGTAAATTAAATTCAAAAAAAATCAACGATTCAGGCGATGCTTGGTTGATGTGGTGATATAACCGGTTAATCCGTGTCTTAGAGGGACAGGCGATGTCTAGAGAAAAATTTGAACGTTCCAAACCGCACGTCAACGTTGGTACTATCGGCCACGTTGACCACGGTAAAACTACCCTGACTGCTGCTATCACTACCGTTCTGGCTAAAACCTATGGCGGTTCTGCTCGTGCGTTCGACCAGATCGATAACGCGCCAGAAGAAAAAGCACGTGGTATCACCATCAACACTTCTCACGTTGAATATGATACCCCAACTCGTCACTACGCGCACGTTGACTGCCCAGGCCATGCCGACTATGTGAAAAATATGATCACCGGTGCTGCTCAGATGGACGGCGCGATCTTGGTTGTTGCTGCGACTGATGGCCCAATGCCGCAGACTCGTGAGCACATCCTGCTGGGTCGTCAAGTTGGCGTTCCTTTCATCATCGTGTTCATGAACAAATGTGACATGGTTGATGACGAAGAGCTGCTGGAGCTGGTTGAAATGGAAGTGCGTGAGCTGCTGTCTGCCTACGATTTCCCTGGTGATGACCTGCCAATCGTTCGCGGTTCTGCACTGAAAGCACTGCAGGGCGAAGCTGACTGGGAAGCGAAAATCATCGAACTAGCTGAGCATTTGGACAGCTACATCCCAGAGCCAGAGCGTGCGATTGATAAGCCATTCCTGCTGCCTATCGAAGACGTATTCTCCATCTCCGGTCGTGGTACTGTTGTTACTGGTCGTGTAGAGCGCGGTATCGTTAAAGTGGGTGAAGAAGTTGAGATCGTGGGTCTGAAAGATACCGTGAAATCTACCTGTACCGGCGTTGAAATGTTCCGTAAGCTGCTGGACGAAGGTCGTGCAGGCGAGAACTGTGGTATCCTGCTGCGCGGTATTAAGCGTGAAGACGTTGAGCGCGGCCAGGTTCTGGCTAAACCAGGCTCAATCAATCCACACACCAAGTTCGAATCAGAAGTTTATATTCTGACTAAAGAAGAAGGCGGCCGTCATAGCCCATTTTTCAAAGGTTACCGTCCACAGTTCTACTTCCGTACGACTGATGTGACCGGTACCATCGAACTGCCAGAAGGCGTTGAAATGGTCATGCCAGGCGACAACATCAAGCTGGTTGTTGAACTGATCAAACCAATCGCAATGGACGACGGTCTGCGTTTCGCAATCCGTGAAGGTGGTCGCACCGTTGGTGCGGGTGTTGTTGCTAAAGTTATCGCTTAATCGCCGATAATATTTGACGCAATGCACATGGAAAGGGCATCATTTGATGCCCTTTTTGCACGCTGTAACATAGAATCTGACTCATCATGACCATAAATCATTGCTGAGGCAGGCTCTGTAGCACGGCGTTAAGCTAATACTTTTCAAGCTACGGCCTAGAATTAAAGGATATGCCGAGTTAAGCCTAACAGCATTATTCGGTTCGGTTGTCTCATCTTTCGGGGCAAAAGTGTTTCTGATTTATTGTGGCAGGTTGGTTTATGAGTGCTAATACCGAAGCTCAAAGAAGCGGGCGCAGCCTAGAAACGATGAAGTGGTTAGGTGTAGTCGTTCTTCTGGTCGTGGCTATCACCGGCAACTACTATTATCGTGAAGTAACATTACCTCTGCGTGCTGTGGCTGTTGTTGTTCTGATGGCTGCAGCAGCTGGCATTGCCCTGCTGACCACTAAAGGTAAAGCAACGTTGGCTTTCGCCCGTGAAGCGCGCACTGAAGTTCGTAAGGTCATTTGGCCTACTCGTCAGGAAACGTTGCACACCACGTTAATCGTTGCCGCGGTCACTGCCGTGATGTCACTGATTTTGTGGGGACTGGATGGAATTCTGGTTCGTCTGGTATCGTTTATCACTGGCCTGAGATTCTGAGATGTCTGAAGCTCCAAAGAAGCGCTGGTACGTCGTTCAGGCGTTTTCCGGTTTTGAAGCCCGTGTAGCACAATCGCTGCGTGAGCATATCAAGTTACATAACATGGAAGAGCGGTTTGGCGATGTCATGGTTCCGACCGAAGAAGTGGTTGAGATCCGTGGTGGTCAGCGCCGAAAAAGCGAGCGTAAGTTCTTCCCAGGCTACGTGCTGGTACAGATGGTAATGAACGATGCAAGCTGGCACTTGGTGCGCAGCGTGCCGCGTGTCATGGGCTTCATCGGTGGTACTTCTGACCGTCCAGCACCTATTAGCGACAAAGAAGTTGACGCGATTATGAACCGCCTGCAGCAGGTTGGTGATAAGCCGCGTCCGAAAACAATGTTTGAGCCAGGTGAAATGGTGCGCGTGAGCGATGGTCCATTTGCTGACTTCAACGGTGTGGTCGAAGAAGTTGACTACGAGAAAAGCCGGCTGAAAGTGTCTGTTTCTATCTTTGGTCGTGCAACACCGGTTGAGCTGGACTTCGGCCAAGTCGAGAAGGGCTAATAAAAAAGTAACAGATCGCCTGCATCAGGTGGTTGCGAGAGGTACGAAATTACACTAGAATTCCGCGCCTTTTTTATGTGCTACTAAAAGTACGTGAAAAATTTAATCACGGGAAGCTCCACCAAGAGCGTTATTACCCAATAGAGGAATTATAATGGCGAAGAAAGTACAAGCCTACGTGAGGCTGCAGGTTGCAGCTGGTATGGCAAACCCAAGTCCTCCGGTTGGTCCAGCACTGGGTCAACAAGGCGTTAACATCATGGAATTCTGTAAAGCGTTCAACGCCAAAACAGAATCCCTAGAGAAAGGTCTTCCAACACCAGTTGTGATCACCGTTTACTCTGACCGTTCTTTTACCTTCGTTACCAAAACCCCTCCTGCAGCAGTACTGCTGAAGAAAACGGCTGGTATTAAGTCTGGTTCTGGCAAGCCGAACAAAGACAAAGTAGGTAAAGTATCGCGTGCTCAGGTACGTGAAATTGCAGAAACCAAAGCTGCGGACATGACTGGTGCTGATATTGAAGCGATGACTCGCTCAATTGAAGGTACTGCTCGTTCCATGGGCTTGGTAGTAGAGGACTAAGAAATGGCTAAGCTGACCAAACGCATGAGCGTGATCCGCGACAAAGTTGATGCAACTAAACAGTATGACATCAACGAAGCTGTTGCTCTGCTGAAAGAACTAGCTACTGCCAAGTTCGTTGAAAGCGTTGACGTAGCGGTAAACCTGAGCATTGATGCTCGTAAATCTGACCAGAACGTTCGCGGTGCAACTGTACTGCCACACGGTACTGGCCGTTCTGTTCGCGTTGCCGTATTTGCCCAAGGCGCAAACGCTGAAGCTGCTAAAGCAGCCGGCGCTGAGCTGGTAGGTATGGAAGATCTGGCTGACCAGATCAAGAAAGGCGAAATGAACTTCGACGTTGTTATCGCATCTCCAGATGCAATGCGCGTTGTTGGCCAGCTGGGTCAGGTTCTGGGCCCACGCGGTCTGATGCCAAACCCGAAAGTTGGTACTGTAACTCCTAACGTTGCTGAAGCGGTTAAGAACGCTAAAGCGGGTCAGGTTCGTTACCGTAATGACAAAAACGGTATTATCCATACCACCATTGGTAAGGTTGACTTCGATACCGATAAGCTGAAAGAAAACTTGGAATCCCTGCTGGTTGTGCTCAAAAAAGCAAAACCTTCTCAGGCGAAAGGCGTTTTCATCAAGAAAGTTAGCATCTCCACTACTATGGGTGCAGGTGTTGCAGTTGATCAGGCTGGCCTGAACGCTGCTGCTAACTAATCAGCTTTACGCGGGCGAAATCTTCATCTAGAATCCTAAGCCCGTTGCTCTGTAAATATACGGAACCCAAATTTTTAGGTTGGAGCCCATTCTATCTCGGCCTCCGTCCAAGACCTCAGGTGTTTCGCAAGAAACTTAATCTCCTGCGTAGACGGTGACAGAGCCAAAAGAATATTTTTATAGTCTTTGCTGGATTCTGCTCACCGTGTTTTAGCGTCTGTCCGTGGTAACGCGGTTCAGGTGAAGTGAGTTCCGGGGAAATCCATCTCCGGCCAAAAATCCAGGAGCACAAGCTAATGGCCTTAAATCTTCAAGACAAACAAGCGATTGTTGCTGAAGTCAGCGAAGTAGCCAAAGGCGCACTGTCTGCGGTAGTTGCGGATTCTCGTGGCGTTACCGTAGACAAAATGACCGAACTGCGTAAAGCAGGACGTGCGGCTGGCGTATACATGCGTGTTGTTCGTAACACCCTGCTGCGCCGCGTCGTTGAAGGTACTCAGTTTGAGTGTCTGAAAGAAACGTTCACCGGTCCGACCTTGATTGCATACTCTATGGAACACCCGGGCGCTGCTGCTCGTCTGTTCAAAGAGTTCGCGAAAGCGAATGCAAAATTTGAGGTTAAAGCTGCGGCCTTTGAAGGCGAGCTGATCAGTGCGGCTCAGATCGACCGCCTGGCAACTCTGCCAACATACGATGAAGCAATCGCACGCCTGATGGCAACCATGAAAGAAGCCTTTGCTGGCAAACTGGTTCGCACTCTGGCTGCTGTACGCGATCAGAAAGAAGCAACTGCTGCTTAATAGCTGCACTGCTCTTCTTAAGACGTATATTTGCTAACGTACAAAAAATTACTTTCTGAATTTAGGAACACAAAATGTCAATCACTAAAGACCAAATCATTGAAGGCGTTGCAGCTCTGTCTGTAATGGAAATCGTTGAACTGATTTCCGCTATGGAAGAGAAATTCGGCGTGTCAGCTGCTGCTGCAGGTCCTGCTGCTGCTGCTGCTGCTGCTGAAGCTGTAGAAGAAAAAACTGAGTTCGACGTTGTACTGAAAGCTATCGGCGCTAACAAAGTTGCCGTGATTAAAGCAGTACGTGGCGCAACTGGTCTGGGTCTGAAAGAAGCCAAAGACTTGGTTGAGTCTGCTCCGACCACCCTGAAAGAAGGCATCAGCAAAGACGACGCTGATGCTCTGAAGAAAGCACTGGAAGAAGCTGGCGCAGAAGTTGAAGTTAAGTAAGCCAACCTTTCAGGTTGCAGCTTGATTAATCTTTTGGGGTGATTCAGGCTGATGGCTGGTGACTTTTTGGTCACCAGCCTTTTTGCGCTATACAGCGCCAATGACATTTCACACTGTTTAGTTATTGATTAGCTTAATATTTTTCTCTATCGACGACTTAATATACTGCCACCCTGCATGGACTCCCTGTCTAGAACGGCAATGAAATGATTTGAGCGTGATAGAAAGAAGTATTACAGAAGGCGATCTGCTTTCTGCACAACACAAAACAGCGTTGCATGAACTGTCCCCCCTGGACGGACAGAGAGGTTCTACTTTTCAGCGAGCTGAGGAACCCTATGGTTTACTCCTATACCGAGAAAAAACGCATTCGTAAGGATTTTGGAAAACGTCCACAAGTTCTGGACATTCCATATCTCCTTTCTATCCAGCTTGACTCGTTCCAGAAGTTCATCGAGCAAGATCCGGAAGGTCAATATGGTCTGGAAGCAGCATTCCGTTCCGTATTCCCGATCCAAAGCTATAGCGGTAATTCTGAGCTGCAGTACGTCAGCTACCGTTTAGGCGAACCAGTATTTGATGTTAAAGAGTGCCAGATTCGTGGCGTCACGTACTCTGCACCTCTGCGCGTAAAACTGCGCTTGGTGATTTACGAGCGCGAAGCGCCGGAAGGCACCGTTAAAGACATCAAAGAACAAGAAGTGTACATGGGTGAAATTCCACTCATGACAGATAACGGTACCTTTGTCATCAACGGTACAGAACGCGTTATCGTTTCTCAGCTGCATCGTAGTCCTGGTGTCTTCTTCGATAGCGATAAGGGTAAAACCCACTCATCAGGTAAAGTGCTCTATAACGCACGTATCATCCCTTATCGTGGTTCATGGCTCGACTTCGAGTTTGACCCGAAAGACAACCTGTTTGTCCGTATTGACCGTCGCCGTAAACTGCCTGCAACCATCATTCTGCGCGCGCTGAATTACACCACTGAGCAGATCCTTGATCTGTTCTTCGAAAAAGTGGTTTATGAAATTCGCGACAACAAGCTGCAGATGGAGCTGGTTCCAGAGCGCCTACGTGGTGAAACTGCGTCCTTCGACATCGAGTCAAACGGCACTGTTTACGTCGAAAAAGGTCGTCGCATTACTGCGCGTCATATTCGTCAGCTGGAAAAAGATAACATCCAGCACATCGAAGTTCCGGTTGAATACATCGCGGGTAAAGTCGTCGCTAAAGATTACATCGACGAAAGCACCGGCGAGATGCTGATCACGGCGAACATGGAGCTATCGCTGGATCTGCTGGCTGAATTGAGCCAGTCCGGTCACAAGCGCATTGAAACTCTGTTCACCAACGATCTGGATCACGGCACCTACATGTCTGAGACTGTACGTGTCGACCCAACCAGCGATCGCATGAGCGCGCTGGTTGAGATCTACCGTATGATGCGTCCTGGTGAGCCACCGACGCGTGAAGCGGCAGAAAATCTGTTCGAGAACCTGTTTTTTTCTGAAGACCGCTACGATCTGTCAGCAGTTGGCCGTATGAAGTTCAACCGTTCTCTGCTTCGTGACGAGATCGAAGGTTCCGGTATCCTGAGCAAAGACGACATCATTCAGGTGATGAAGAAGCTCATCGGTATCCGTAACGGTATTGGCGAAGTGGATGATATCGACCACCTCGGCAACCGTCGTATCCGTTCCGTCGGCGAAATGGCAGAAAACCAGTTCCGTGTTGGCCTCGTGCGCGTAGAGCGTGCGGTGAAAGAGCGTCTGTCCTTAGGCGATCTGGATACCCTGATGCCACAGGACATGATCAACGCCAAGCCAATTTCTGCGGCAGTGAAAGAGTTCTTCGGCTCCAGCCAGCTATCACAGTTTATGGACCAGAACAACCCGCTGTCTGAGATCACGCACAAGCGTCGTATCTCTGCACTCGGCCCGGGCGGTTTGACGCGTGAGCGTGCAGGCTTCGAAGTTCGAGACGTACACCCGACTCACTACGGTCGCGTATGTCCAATCGAGACGCCGGAAGGTCCAAACATCGGTCTGATTAACTCCCTCTCTGTGTACGCACAGACGAATGAGTACGGTTTCCTTGAGACCCCATACCGTCGCGTGCGCGAAGGTATGGTGACCGACGAAATTCATTACCTCTCTGCAATTGAAGAGGGTAACTACGTTATCGCTCAGGCTAACACCAACCTCGACGACGAAGGTCACTTCGTCGACGATCTGGTCACTTGCCGTAGCAAAGGCGAATCAAGTCTGTTCAGCCGCGATCAGGTTGACTACATGGACGTTTCCACCCAGCAGGTGGTTTCCGTCGGTGCGTCACTGATCCCGTTCCTAGAACACGATGACGCCAACCGCGCATTGATGGGTGCTAACATGCAACGTCAGGCGGTTCCAACTTTGCGTGCTGATAAGCCGCTGGTTGGTACCGGTATGGAACGCGCGGTAGCGGTTGACTCCGGTGTAACCGCCGTAGCGAAACGTGGTGGTACCGTTCAGTACGTGGATGCATCCCGTATCGTTATCAAAGTTAACGAAGACGAAATGTACCCGGGTGAAGCCGGTATCGACATTTACAACTTGACTAAATACACCCGTTCTAACCAGAACACCTGCATCAACCAGATGCCTTGCATGAACCTAGGTGAGCCAATTGAACGTGGTGATGTGCTGGCTGATGGTCCTTCAACTGACCTCGGCGAACTGGCACTCGGTCAGAACATGCGCGTCGCGTTCATGCCATGGAATGGCTACAACTTCGAAGACTCCATCCTAGTCTCCGAGCGCGTGGTACAGGAAGATCGCTTCACTACAATCCACATCCAGGAACTGGCATGTGTGTCTCGCGACACCAAGCTGGGGCCGGAAGAGATCACTGCCGACATTCCTAACGTCGGTGAAGCTGCGCTCTCCAAGCTGGATGAATCCGGTATCGTGTATATCGGTGCGGAAGTGACCGGTGGTGATATTCTAGTTGGTAAGGTAACGCCGAAAGGTGAAACCCAGCTAACGCCAGAAGAAAAACTGCTACGTGCCATCTTCGGTGAGAAAGCGTCTGATGTTAAAGACTCTTCTCTGCGCGTACCAAACGGCGTGTCTGGTACCATTATCGACGTTCAGGTCTTCACTCGCGATGGCGTGGAAAAAGACAAACGTGCGCTGGAAATCGAAGAGATGCAGCTGAAGCAGGCGAAGAAAGACCTGTCTGAAGAGTTGCAGATCCTCGAAGCTGGCCTGTTTAGCCGCATCAAATACCTGCTGGTTGCTGGCGGTATTGAAATGGACAAACTGGACAAACTGCCACGTGACCGCTGGCTGGAACTTGGCCTGACCGACGAAGAGAAACAGAACCAGCTGGAACAGCTGGCGGAGCAGTACGATGAGCTGAAGCACGAGTTTGAGAAGAAACTTGAAGCGAAGCGCCGCAAAATCACTCAGGGCGATGACTTAGCACCGGGCGTGCTGAAAATCGTTAAAGTGTATCTGGCCGTAAAACGTCAGATCCAGCCTGGTGACAAGATGGCAGGTCGTCACGGGAACAAAGGTGTTATCTCCAAGATCAACCCGATCGAAGATATGCCATACGATGAGAACGGTACGCCAGTTGATATCGTACTGAACCCGCTGGGCGTACCATCACGTATGAACATCGGTCAGATTCTTGAAACCCACCTAGGTATGGCTGCGAAAGGCATTGGCGAGAAGATCAACGCTATGCTTAAAAATCTGGAAGAAGTGTCCAAGCTGCGTGAGTTCATTCAGCGTGCTTACGATCTGGGTAGCGATCTGCGCCAGAAAGTTGACCTGAACACCTTCACTGACGACGAAGTGCTGCGTCTGGCAGAGAACCTGAAAAAAGGTATGCCAATCGCAACGCCGGTGTTTGACGGCGCGAAAGAGAGCGAAATCAAAGAGCTGTTACAGCTCAGCGGTCTGCCTTCTTCTGGTCAGATTACCCTGTTCGATGGTCGTACCGGTGAGCAGTTCGAACGTCAGGTTACCGTTGGCTACATGTACATGCTGAAACTTAACCACCTAGTTGATGACAAGATGCATGCGCGTTCTACCGGCTCTTACAGCCTTGTTACTCAGCAGCCGCTGGGTGGTAAAGCTCAGTTCGGTGGTCAGCGCTTCGGTGAGATGGAAGTGTGGGCACTGGAAGCATACGGTGCCGCGTATACCCTCCAGGAAATGCTGACCGTGAAGTCTGATGACGTCAACGGTCGTACCATGATGTATAAAAACATCGTTGACGGCAATCATCAGATGGAACCGGGCATGCCGGAATCCTTCAACGTACTGTTGAAAGAGATCCGCTCGCTGGGCATCAACATTGAGCTGGAAGACGAGTAAGCACTCGAATTTGTACTGGTTACAGGGCGCCCGGGTCACTCTAGGCGTCCCTGAGAAGTCTCACTCCGACGGGAGCTAATCCGTGAAAGACTTACTTAAGTTTCTGAAAGCGCAAACTAAGACCGAAGAGTTTGATGCGATCAAGATCGCTCTGGCATCGCCAGATATGATCCGTTCATGGTCTTTTGGTGAAGTTAAAAAGCCGGAAACCATTAACTACCGTACGTTCAAGCCTGAACGTGACGGTCTTTTCTGTGCGCGTATTTTCGGGCCAGTAAAAGACTATGAGTGCCTGTGCGGTAAGTACAAGCGCTTGAAACACCGTGGTGTGATCTGTGAGAAGTGTGGCGTTGAAGTTACACAAACCAAGGTTCGCCGTGAGCGCATGGGCCACATTGAGCTGGCTTCACCTACTGCGCACATCTGGTTCCTGAAATCGCTGCCTTCGCGCATCGGTTTGCTGCTGGATATGCCACTGCGTGATATCGAACGTGTTCTGTACTTCGAATCTTATGTGGTTATCGAAGGCGGCATGACCAACCTCGAAAAGCGCCAGATCCTGACTGAAGAGCAGTATCTCGACGCGCTGGAAGAGTTTGGTGACGAATTCGACGCTAAAATGGGAGCGGAAGCGATCCAGGCTCTGTTGAAAAACATGGACCTAGAGCAAGAGTGCGAGCAGCTGCGTGAAGAGCTGAACGAAACTAACTCTGAAACCAAGCGTAAAAAACTGACCAAGCGTATCAAGCTGCTGGAAGCGTTCGTTCAGTCTGGTAACAAGCCAGAGTGGATGATCCTGACCGTGCTGCCTGTACTGCCACCGGATCTGCGTCCTCTGGTGCCGCTAGACGGTGGTCGTTTCGCAACTTCAGATCTGAACGATCTATATCGTCGCGTTATCAACCGTAACAACCGTCTGAAGCGCCTGCTGGATCTAGCTGCGCCAGATATCATCGTACGTAACGAAAAACGTATGCTGCAGGAAGCGGTCGATGCGCTGCTGGATAATGGCCGTCGTGGTCGTGCGATCACCGGTTCTAACAAGCGTCCTCTGAAATCTTTGGCCGATATGATCAAAGGTAAGCAGGGTCGTTTCCGTCAGAACCTGCTGGGTAAACGTGTCGACTACTCTGGTCGTTCGGTTATCACCGTAGGTCCATACCTGCGTTTGCATCAGTGTGGTCTGCCGAAGAAAATGGCACTGGAGCTGTTCAAACCGTTTATCTACGGCAAGCTGGAGCTGCGTGGTCTTGCTACCACCATCAAAGCTGCTAAGAAAATGGTTGAGCGTGAAGAATCTGTCGTCTGGGATATCCTAGATGAAGTGATCCGCGAACACCCGGTCCTGCTGAACCGTGCACCAACTCTGCACCGTCTGGGCATCCAAGCGTTTGAGCCAGTACTGATCGAAGGTAAAGCTATCCAGCTTCACCCGCTGGTCTGTGCGGCATACAACGCCGACTTCGACGGTGACCAGATGGCAGTACACGTTCCGCTGACGCTGGAAGCTCAGCTGGAAGCGCGTGCGCTGATGATGTCTACCAACAACATCCTGTCACCTGCAAACGGCGAGCCAATCATCGTTCCTTCTCAGGACGTTGTACTGGGTCTGTACTACATGACCCGCGACTGTGTTAACGCCAAAGGCGAAGGCATGGTGCTGACTGGCCCGAAAGAAGCTGAGCGTGTTTACCGCGCAGGCCACACGTCTCTGCATGCTCGCGTTAAGGTGCGTATCACTGAGCACGAGAAAAACGAGCAGGGTGCATGGGTTGCTAAAACCAACATCATTGACACTACCATTGGCCGCGCCATCCTGTGGATGATTGTACCAAAAGGTCTGCCTTACTCCATCGTCAACCAAGCGCTGGGTAAGAAAGCTATCTCCAAGATGCTGAACACCTGTTACCGCATCTTGGGCCTGAAGCCGACCGTTATCTTTGCTGACCAGACCATGTACACCGGTTTTGCCTATGCGGCACGCTCTGGTGCATCTGTCGGTATCGATGACATGGTGATCCCAGAGAAGAAAGTGGAAATCATCACCGAAGCGGAAACCGAAGTGGCAGAGATCCAGCAGCAGTTCCAGTCTGGTCTGGTAACCGCTGGCGAGCGCTACAACAAAGTGATCGATATCTGGGCTGCGGCCAACGAACGCGTTGCTAAAGCGATGATGGGAAACCTCTCTACCGAACTGGTGATCAACCGCGACGGTGTGGAAGAGCGTCAGGTTTCCTTCAACAGCATCTTTATGATGGCTGACTCCGGTGCTCGTGGTTCTGCAGCGCAGATTCGTCAGCTGGCCGGTATGCGTGGTCTTATGGCTAAGCCAGATGGCTCCATCATCGAAACGCCAATCACCGCGAACTTCCGTGAAGGTTTGAACGTACTCCAGTACTTCATCTCTACACACGGTGCTCGTAAGGGTCTGGCGGATACCGCACTAAAAACAGCTAACTCCGGTTATCTGACTCGTCGTCTGGTAGACGTCGCGCAGGATCTGGTAGTGACTGAAGATGACTGTGGTACGCACGAAGGCATCATGATGACCCCGGTCATCGAAGGTGGCGACGTGAAAGAGCCGCTGCGTGAGCGCGTTCTGGGTCGTGTGACCGCAGAAGACGTACTCAAGCCGGGTACTGCTGACATCCTGCTGCCACGCAACACCCTGTTGCACGAACAGCAGTGTGACCTGTTGGAGGAGCACTCTGTTGACAGCCTGAAAGTCCGCTCCGTAGTAAGTTGCGAAACTAACTTCGGCGTGTGTGCACACTGCTACGGTCGCGACCTAGCACGTGGTCACATCATCAACAAAGGTGAGGCCATCGGCGTTATCGCGGCACAGTCCATCGGTGAGCCAGGTACACAGCTGACGATGCGTACGTTCCACATCGGTGGTGCTGCATCTCGTGCAGCTGCCGAATCCAGCATTCAGGTGAAGAACAAAGGTACGCTGAAGCTGATCAACGCCAAGTCGGTTACCAACTCGGCTGGCAAGCTGGTCGTTACCTCGCGTAACACCGAGCTGAAGATGATCGACGAATTTGGTCGTACCAAAGAGAGCTATAAAGTTCCTTACGGTTCAACCATGGCGAAAGGCGACGGCGAACAGGTTGCAGCGGGCGAAACCGTAGCAAACTGGGATCCGCACACCATGCCGGTCATCACCGAAGTGAGCGGTTTCATTCGCTTCACTGACATGATTGATGGCCAGACCATTACCCGCCAAACGGATGACCTGACAGGTCTCTCCTCTCTGGTTATCCTCGACAGTGCGGAACGTACTGCAGGTGGTAAAGATCTGCGTCCTGCACTGAAAATCGTTGATGCTAACGGTAACGACGTAATGATCCTAGGCTCCGATATGCCTGCTCAGTACTTCCTGCCAGGTAAAGCGATTGTGCAGCTGGAAGATGGCATCAAGATCAGTTCTGGTGATACCTTGGCGCGTGTACCGCAGGAATCTGGCGGTACCAAGGATATTACCGGTGGTCTGCCACGCGTTGCTGACCTGTTCGAAGCCCGTCGTCCGAAAGAGCCGGCAATCCTAGCTGAGATCAGCGGCATCATCTCCTTCGGTAAGGAGACTAAAGGCAAGCGTCGCTTGGTAATCACACCAATCGACGGTAGCGATCATTACGAAGAGATGATTCCGAAATGGCGTCAGCTGAACGTGTTCGAAGGTGAACGCGTAGAGCGCGGTGATGTTATTTCCGATGGCCCAGAGTCTCCACATGACATCCTGCGTCTGCGCGGTGTGCATGCGGTGACCCGTTACATCACTAACGAAGTGCAGGAAGTTTACCGTCTGCAGGGCGTTAAGATTAACGATAAGCACATCGAAGTCATCGTGCGTCAGATGCTGCGTAAAGCCACCATCGCCAGCGCGGGAGGCACTGACTTCCTCGACGGTGAGCAGGTTGAGTTCTCACGTGTTAAGATCGCCAACCGCGATCTGGAAGCTAACGGCAAAATCTTTGCAACATTTGCACTAGACCTGCTGGGTATCACCAAAGCTTCCCTGGCAACCGAGTCGTTCATCTCTGCGGCGTCGTTCCAGGAAACCACGCGCGTACTGACCGAAGCAGCCGTTGCGGGCAAACGCGACGAACTGCGCGGTCTGAAAGAGAACGTCATCGTTGGTCGTCTGATCCCAGCCGGTACCGGTTACGCTTATCACCAGGACCGTATGCGTCGTAAAGCAGCGGGCGAGGCACCTATCGTGCCAGTCGTCACTGCTGACGAAGCATCGGCCAGCCTGGCTGAACTGCTTAACGCAGGCAACCTAGGCGGTAACGACGAGTAATCGTCAATTGCTTATCGCATAGTAAAACCCCGCTTCGGCGGGTTTTTTTTGGTCTAAGGAAAAGTGACAGGGAGAAATGATGCAAAACAAAAGGCACTGTTGCAAAGATATTGATGAGTTAGCCTTTCGTGTTATTGAAAGGTCTTATCTTTCAAAGACTCTGCTCACCAGACGCATCTCGCCTAGGGGATGCCCCAAATAAAATGATTCTGCCTGACCTTTTTGTAGCGCCCGCATCACTTCAATGCCTTTGATTGTGGCGTAAGCCGTCTTCATTGATTTGAAGCCCAGCGTGGCGTTGATTATCCGTTTCAGTTTGCCATGATCGCACTCAATTATAGGGGCTGTCCTAGATAACT
>NZ_MAYS01000572.1 GCF_001756855.1 Candidatus Erwinia dacicola
ATACCAGATAGCTCTGTTGTGTGAAGACAAAGTTAGTCAGGCCGAGATTGGTCGCCGGTTAGGCGTCTGTAAGTCAACAGTCTCGCGGGAACTGCGCCGTAATCGCTCTGTAGATGGCTACCAGCCTGCGGTAGCGCAGAAGCTCAGCACCAGCCGCCGCAAGGCTGCCGGCAAACGCAGGATGCATGAGGATACGGTCTTCTTTGTTGAGGCAGCGCTCAACTGGTTGTGGAGCCCTGAGCAAATCAGCGCCATTGGCGATATCATCGGCAGACCGGTTAGTCACGAATGGATTTACCAGCACGTGAGCGGCGATAAAGTCCAGGGCGGAAAGCTGTACAAGCTCCTCCGGCAGGGTAAACGCCGCTATCGCAAAGGTTATGGCAAGAAGCGAAGTCCGATACCTGACGCCGTATCTATCGAGCAGAGACCCGCCGTGGTTGATGAACGCAGCCGGGTTGGGGACTGGGAAGCTGACCTGGTTCTGGGTAAGCAAGGCACTGGAGCCATCGTTACGCTGGTCGAACGTAAAAGCCGTATTTATCTGACGAAGAAGGTTTTTTCTAAAGACTCTGCCGAAGTTGCCGCCGCTATTATCTCGATGCTGAGCGGCTATAAGGACGTCTGTCACACAATCACGTTCGACAACGGCAGGGAGTTTACCCGGCACAAGGAAGTCGCTGACGCGTTGGAAGCGGAAACCTACTTCGCTCATCCATATGCCTCGTGGCAGCGCGGGCTAAACGAGAACACCAATGGGTTGTTGAGGCAGTTTATCCCGAAAGGAACTGACCTGACGGCAGTGACGGATGACGAGCTCCGCAAGTACCAAGGAGCACTGAATAGCAGGCCACGGAAATGCCTTGGGTTCCGGCAACCTTTGCGCCACTGCCACTTTACCGTTATGAGAACGAGGCTCCGCTGCTGCCCCTTTTCATTTCCAGAAGCAGATGATTATCGCGCATCACTCTGTAAACCCTTTTGACATTCACTGTTTCTGCTCCCTCATCTTCGTTTTCCTTGCGCAGAAGCGCCCAGACCCTGCGGTATCCGTAGGTTGATAGTTCAGCGATGTGTTTCACTATCTGGGCTATAAGCACCTCATCGTCATGATACCGCCGACGACGTCTGTCCTGCCAGTCTGACGGTCGGTGAATACAGAGCGACAGCTGCGCGCGCGACACATTAAGGCAACGGCTGATAAGGGTCAGTCCGTATCCCCGGGAAGCAAGGGCGCGGGCGCTATCCATTTTTTTTGTGCGGCCGTACTCCACAGCTTCTTTGAGGAGTTCAACCTCCATGGTTTTTTTACCCAGCAGTCGCTGAAGCTCTTTTATCTGCTTCATGGCGGCAATGAGTTCAGAGGCCGGTACAACATCTTCACCGGCACTGACAGCGGTCAGGCTGCCATTCTGGTACTGACGCCGCCATATAAACACCTGATTGGCGTTGACGCCATGCAGTCGCGCAACATGGGAAACCGTCATACCGGGCTTTAGGGTCTGCTGAACAATAGCGATTTTTTCCTGTGGCGTGCGACGGCGTCTACGCTCAGGTCCGGACAGGATTTCAATCATTTTATCGTTGTGACCAGTGCTAAACATAGTTTTAAGACTACCTCTTATTTTAAGAGTGTCTACCTGTCTGGATATTCAGGGGGCCAGTCTAAGATGAAGCGCGACCACATCAGCATCATGCCGAAACCTGACGGGCTAACCGCGGTTAAGAACCTTGTGGAGGCCTTCAAACATTACAACGAATGGCATCACCCGACCTTTCGGAGTTTGATCATGACGTCCCACAGTGTGCTGGGATATCATTCGCCACGGGAATATCTGCGGCGGCGAACCAGCCATGGGTTAAGCGATAAAAAGTGTCTGGACATATAGGCCAATTCAAGGTCGCAGCATAATCTTTATTTATTCAACAAAGCCTCCTATAACCTGAGTCCATCTTTAGCCATGATGAAGTAGTGTGAGCCAGCCCGGGTTATCTGCTAACATGCGGCATTATTCCTCTTTTTTTGGCTATCTCCGGGCGTAAGTCTCTGTTCATCTGAAAAGCAATGTGATGATTACCATTTATACCGCTCTGCTGTATCTCATTCAGCCGTTAATCTGGCTTCGTCTCTGGCTCTGTGGCCGGAAATCTCCTACCTATCGCAAACGCTGGGCGGAACGCTATGGCTTTTGCGCAGGCAAAGTAAAACCTGACGGTATTCTGTTGCATTCAGTTTCGGTGGGCGAAACGCTGGCCGCCATTCCGCTGGTGCGGGCGCTGCGCCATCGCTACCCCGATCTGCCTATCGTGGTCACCACCATGACACCCACCGGGTCTGAACGAGCCAGCTCCGCCTTCGGCAAAGATGTGCATCACGTCTATCTGCCTTACGACCTGCCTAGGGCGATGAACCGCTTCTTCGATACCGTGCGCCCACGCTTGGTGATCATCATGGAAACCGAGCTCTGGCCGAACATGATTACCCAGCTGCACGAGCGTAAAATCCCACTGGTGATTGCCAACGCTCGGCTGTCAGAACGCTCCGCAAAGGGTTACCAGAAAATCGGCAAATTTATGAAGCGATTGCTACAACGCATTACGCTTATTGCCGCGCAGAATGCCGAAGACGGGAAGCGCTTTATCAGTCTTGGCCTGAAGAGCTCTCATCTGGCGGTAACCGGCAGCCTGAAATTTGATATCTCCGTGACGCCAGAGCTGGCTGCCCGCGCGATCACGCTGCGCCGCCAGTGGGCGCCACGCCGCCCTGTGTGGATTGCAACCAGTACCCATGAGGGGGAAGAGAGCATTATTCTGGACGCGCACCGCAAATTACTGGCGCGATTCCATAATCTGCTGCTGATCTTGGTGCCGCGCCACCCGGAACGTTTTGAGACGGTACGAGCGCTGACGCAAAAAAATAGCTTCAGCTATATCCTGCGCAGCAGCGGTGAGATCCCGTCCGGCAGCACTGAGGTCGTGATTGGCGATACCATGGGTGAGCTGATGCTGCTGTACGGTATTGCCGATCTCGCCTTTGTTGGCGGCAGCCTGGTCGAATGCGGTGGTCATAATCCACTGGAGCCTGCCGCCCACGCCATTCCGGTACTGATGGGGCCACATACCTTTAATTTCAAAGATATCTGTGCCCGCCTGCAGCGGGCAGATGGTCTGATTACCGTTATGGATGCCGACTCGCTGGATAAAGAGATCGGCAATCTGCTGACCGATGAGGACTATCGCCTCTACTATGGTCGTCATGCCGTTGATGTGCTGCATCAGAACCAGGGTGCTCTGCAGCGCCTGCTACATTTACTGGAACCTCATCTGCCACAGCGGAATCATTAAATGCACGCACGTCAGAAACTGTCGGTTGTGATGATTGCCAAAAACGCAGCCGAGCTGCTGCCTGAATGTCTTGAGTCCATCAGCTGGGCGGATGAAATCATCGTGCTCGACTCCGGCAGCAGCGACGGCACCGCAGCCATTGCCGAACGGCACGGCGCGCGGGTTTATCACTCCAGCGAGTGGCACGGCTACGGCAAGCAGCGCCAGCTGGCACAGAGCTACGCCAGCCATCCGATGATTTTAACGATCGACAACGATGAGCGCGTCACGCCTGAACTTCAACACGCCATTGAACATGTGCTGGAGCAGCCCGCTTCAGACAGCGTCTACAGCATCGCCCGGCGTAACCTGTTCCTCGGGCGCTTTATGCGCCACAGCGGCTGGTATCCCGACCGCGTCACCCGCCTCTATCCATGCCACTACCGCTACAATGACAACCAGGTGCATGAGTCGCTGGAAACATCCGGTAAGTGCGCAACGCCGCTCAAGGGCGACCTGCTGCATCTGACCTGCCGGGATTTTTCTGCCTTCCAGTGGAAGCAGTTTGCTTACGCGGAAGCCTTGGCTAAACAGCGTCACCAGCAGGGCAAGCGCTGTGGGATTGCCGCCATCTTCGGCCATACCTTCGGGGCATTTTTCAAAACGCTTGTGCTGCGCGCAGGTTTTCTTGATGGTAAGCAGGGATGGCTGTTGGCGATGGTCAATGCACAGTATACTTTTAACAAATACGCGGCCCTCTGGGCTCTGAATCACGCATCTAGGAAGGGCAGACTATGAGCACCAAAGCCATCTACCCCGGCACCTTTGATCCGATGACTAACGGACACCTTGATATCGTGTCGCGTGCGGCCCTGATATTTGACAGCATAGTGCTGGCCGTTGCCGCCAGTCCGAGCAAAAAACCGCTGTTTTCCCTTGAGGAACGCGTGGCGCTGGCGACCGAGGTGGTTACGCACCTGCCGAATGTGGCAGTGGTAGGGTTTAAAGACCTGATGGCAAACTTTGCCAAAGCGCAGCAGGCTAATGTGCTGGTGCGCGGCCTGCGCGCAGTCTCTGACTTCGAATACGAGCAGCAGGTGGCGCATATGAACCGCAACATGCTGCCGACTCTGGAAAGCGTTTTCCTGATGCCTTCCGAACAGTACTCGTTTATCTCCTCGTCCCTCATAAAAGAGGTGGCGCGCCACGGTGGTGAAGTGCAGGCGTTCCTGCCAGCGCCGGTGTATCAGGCGCTGAAAGCCAAACTCTGAGATTACTTCTGGCAGCGGCGGCAAAAGAAGGTGCTGCGCTGCCCGTGTTTGCTAATTTCAATCGGCGTACTACACGCTCTGCACAGCTCCCCTGCCCGACCATAAACCTGCAACTTCTGAGCAAAATAGCCCGGCTTGCCGTCGCTTTGTGAAAAGTCGCGCAGCGTGGTGCCGCCCTGCTCAATCGAATGCAGCAGCACCGCCTTGATGGTGCGAACCAGCAGCGCGCTATCGGCTTCGCTCAGTTCCATTGCCGGATGATTGGGTAGGATCCCGGCGACAAACAGCGATTCGCTGGCGTAGATGTTGCCCACTCCCACCACTATTTTGTTGTCCATCAGCCAGGGTTTTACCGCCGTGCGTTTACCGCGTGATTTTTCAAACAGATACTGCGCGGAAAAGTCATTGCTCAACGGTTCTGGCCCGAGGTGGGAGAGTACCGAGCTGACCGTCAGATCCGGGCTCCACAGCCAAGCGCCAAAGCGACGCGAGTCAGTATAACGCAGCACTTTGCCATTGCTCACCACTAGGTCGACGTGGTCATGCTTCGCCGCAGGTAGCTCTTCCGGCAGCACGCGCAGGCTACCCGACATGCCGAGGTGGATGATAATCCAGCCCGTCGGCAGTTCCAGCAGCAGATATTTAGCCCGGCGCTGAACGCTAAGCACCGGCTGGTCGCTTAGCGCGTGGATCTCCTGTGATACCGGCCAACGCAGGCGTGAATTGCGCACCACCGCATGCAGAATAGTGGCACCCACTAGGTGCGGTTCGATCCCACGTCGGCTGGTTTCTACCTCGGGTAACTCTGGCATATTCTCGCCTCCGTTGCTGTTTGGTCACCTGCGATGCCGCACAGTATTACAGACCCGCAGAAACAAAAAAAACCGGCCGAAGCCGGGTTTTTTATCCATTAAAATTAATTACTTAATCTTAGCTTCTTTATATATCACGTGCTGGCGGACGACTGGATCGAATTTCTTCAGTTCCAGTTTTTCCGGCTTAGTACGCTTGTTCTTCGTGGTGGTATAGAAGTGACCTGTCCCAGCAGAAGAAACCAGCTTGATCTTCTCGCAAATACCTTTAGCCATGATTTAGTTCCTTTACCTTAAGTACTTCTCACCACGGGTACGCAGATCGACCAGAACCGTCTCAATACCCTTTTTATCAATTACGCGCATGCCTTTGGCAGTTACGCGCAGTGTAACGAAGCGCTTTTCGCTCTCAACCCAAAAACGGTGAGAGTGCAGGTTTGGCAGGAAACGGCGTTTCGTCGCGTTCATTGCGTGGGAACGGTTGTTACCCGTCACCGCACGCTTGCCAGTTACTTGGCATACTCGTGACATGTCTATTTCTCCAAAAATCAAATCAGCTCGAGCTTTAAAAATAAGGTTCCGACCGCCTCGTCAGGCTTATAGCCCATCTAGGCGAGTTCTATGTAAACCCGCTTAGCAGGCACAAAACGCCAAACCCGAGATTCTCAAAGTTTGAGCAGTATATGCCCTGTGGCGCGAGTGCTCAAGCCCCGGATAAAGATCCCTCTGGATCGCATCCAATTGTCGTATCTGCACGGGATTTGTTCACTTTAGCTGCTGTAAAACCTCAGGTAAAGCAATAAAGGTTAAATTACGGTAGAGTCTTAGGACGTGGTGTAAATTTGGAAGGATGGTGAGAGCCATCGGCTTATCCGGTAAGGTAATGGTTAATTAGACAATTATCTCAGAAGGAGTCAACCGATGGCCGACAACAGCATGACATTCAGCAACACCCTGATGCAACTCGGCGGCGAGGACTGTCTGCGTGAACTCACCGAATTTATGCTCAACCGCATCATGGAGGCCGATGTCACTCAGCGCATCAACGCAGAGCCTCCTGAGCGCAGTGACGAGCGGGAGACCTACCGTAACGGCTACCGTGACCGTCAGTACCA